>JASBSH010000414.1 GCA_030149025.1 Actinomycetales bacterium
CGAGGACTGCGGGGCCACTTGGCGGCTGCGCTGGCCGGCCAGGAGCGACCGCGCACCCGCCGAGCATCGACGGGCCTCGGGCCGTGCGCTCCTCGCGCCGCTCTGACCAGCACTACTCCGGTTAAGTGGAGATCCCTGACGACCAAATTGCTTAGGTCAGCTGACGCAGGCTCTCCGACGAACCATAAGTATGGCTAATTTTGGCTATGAACGACGACGAGGTAAGCCCGGATCATCCAGGCGGGTGAGTCGCTGACCGTCGAGTTCAAGCGGCACCGCTCCCGTTCTTACCTGTCGCAGCACGACATCGTCGACACGGTGGTCTGCCTTGCAAATGGTCGGCTGGAACGTCACAGGCGCGCAGCCTTCTTCGGATCTGGTGGAGGACGGGAGCCTCCTCCTACGTGGGGAGCGGCGGGGCGCGCATTACGTGCTCAACGATGCCGACTGAACGAACTAACCACGTCTTATCGTGTTTTGGTGCGATCATGGTGTATGGCCATCGCACCCGAGATCGTCGAGTCGCTGCGAGCGAAGTTCGATGCCCTGTTGCCGCATCTGGACGGAACGGAGCGTGCGCAGCGTTTGACGCTGGCCGCCGAGGCTCGTTCGTTGGGTCATGGCGGAATCGCGGCGGTGGCCCGCGCCTCGGGAGCGTCCCGCTCGCGGGTGCAGCAGGGGGTGGCCGAGCTGGAGCGCGGGGAGGAGCCGACGGGCCGGGTGCGGAGGCCAGGGGGTGGACGCAAGCCGGTGACGCAGACTGACCCCGGAATCGTGGACGCGCTGTTGGGGCTGGTGGAGCCGAGCCGGCGCGGGGATCCGGAGTCCGCGCTGTCGTGGACGACGCTGTCGTTGAATCACCTGGCTGCTGAGCTGGCGCAGCTGGGCCACGATGTCTCGACGTGGACGGTGGCCAACCTGTTGCGTGAGCAGGGGTTCAGCCTGCAGGCCAATGCCAAGACGATCGAGGGCAGCCAGCATCCGGACCGGGATGGCCAGTTCAGCTATCTCAACGCGCAGGCCGCGGATCACACCGATGCCGGCGATCCGGTGATCAGTGTGGACACCAAGAAGAAGGAGCTCGTGGGGAACTTCAAGAACGGCGGTCGGGAGTGGCGGCCCAAGGGCGAGCCGGTCGCGGTGAACGTGCACGACTTCAAAGACCCGCAGCTGGGGAAGGTGAATCCGTACGGCGTCTACGACGTGGCCGCCGATACCGGCTGGCTGTCGGTGGGCACCGATCACGACACCTCCGCCTTCGCCGTCAACACGATCCGTTCCTGGTGGGACACGACCGGCAGGCACGCCTATCCGGGGGCGCGACGGCTGTTGGTCACCGCCGACGGGGGCGGGTCGAACGGGTACCGCACCAGATTGTGGAAGACGGAGCTGGCCGCCCTGGCCACCGAGACCGGGCTGGCCATCACCGTCTGCCATCTCCCGCCCGGCACCAGCAAGTGGAACAAGATCGAGCACCGGCTGTTCTCCAGGATCTCAATGAATTGGCGGGGCCGTCCCTTGACCAGTCACGAGGTCATCCTGAACACGATCGGTGCGATCACCACCGCATCGGGAAGCCCGGTCACAGCGGTCCTCGACACAGGCGAGTACCCCGCAGGCGTCAAGATCAGTGACAAGCAGATGCGCGAACTCGAAACCAGCGGAGTCCTCCGCCGCCACGACTGGCACGGCGAATGGAACTACACCTTCCACTCGACACGCAGTGAGTAATTCACTCGTGCCCCCTAACTAAGACTTCATCCACTCCTCCGCCAGGTCGATTCGCCGCCGTGTGGACCGCTCCCAGTCCGGCTGCCCGACCCGATGCGGCCCGGTCGCCAACGAGATCAGGACGCCGGCCACGCAATACCGCAGCTCGGTGCGGTCGACGACGTGGTCGCCAGCCCTGAGCCACCCGTCCGCGATCTCGGTGAGGTGCCGGCCCTGGGACGGGTAGACACCGCGCAGCACGTGGAGGTGGGCGATGGCGCAGGCGAGATCGTCGGCGCGACGGCCCGGTCCGACCCGGTCGAGATCGAGCAGGCCGGTGATCCACGGCCCCCGCACCAGCAGCTGCCCCTCGTGGAGATCGCCGTGGGTGGGCTGGTCGACCGGCAGGTCGCCGACCGCGGCGTGGATCTCGGCAGCGAGGTCAGTTATGCGTGTGGCGTCCTGCGGCAGGACTCTCCCCAGCTCCCGGGCGTAGTGGACGACGTGCTGGCTCCAGGACCCGCGCCGGCGCAGGGCCATGACCTCCTGTGGGAGGCGGTCCAGCAGCCGGACGAGCCGCTCCCCGGAGGGCGCCGGCCCGCCGGAGCCGAGCTGCTGACGCAAGCTGGCGCCGTCCAGGGCCTCAAGCAGGACCACGCCGCGGTCGGTCCAGGCGAGGCTTCGCGGCACGGGCAGCCCCGCGTCGTGCAGCAGAACGTGACGCTCGTGCAGACCTGAGGCAAGGTGCGGGCGGACCGCCTTGACGAAGGCCCGCCCGCCGGGCCAGCTCACCTCGTACACGGCCCGGCGACCCGGGCGGTGGGTGCGGCGACGCAGACGCAACCACTCGCCGTCCGGGTTCCCGTCCTTCAAACCTCCCCAGCGGAGCAGCCGCGCGACCTCTCGCCTGTCCAGGCTGGTCGCCACCGTCAGCCGCCGTCCCAGACCACGAGGCCGTCGTTGCGGAGGCGCGCGCCCTCGGCGACCGGATGCGGACTGAGCCGTCCGTCGTGAGCCAGGTGCTCGACGTCCAACTCCGTGGTGAGGCCGACGACGTCGGCGACGAGCCGGCGATGGCAACGCCACCACAGCGACTCGCTGCAACAGATGACGGTTCGGCGCTCGCGGGCGTCGTCCAGCAGGTCGGCGAGGGCGGCGGTGAACTCGGGCGTACGCGTGTAGGCCGCGTAGGCGCGGAAGGCCTTGACCTGCCACCACGCGTCGGTATCGGCGTTGTCGTCCTTCGGCAGCGAGCGGCGGCCACCGAGCCGGACGTCCCAGCGGTAGTCGACGCCGGCCTCGGGGAGCCAGCGCTCCATCTCCTCGCGCCGCATCATCGGGTGTGCGCGGCTGCCCGGGAACCGTCGGATGTCGACGAGCAGCTCGACGCCGGCCCCCTTCAGCAGGGCGGCGAGCTCGTCGGCGCTCGCGGTGCCGTGCCCCACGGTGAGCAGCGTCGTCATGCGGCCATCGTGCCTGCCGGCTTCCGGGCCCGGCTTCCGGACCGGGCTTCCGGGCTGTGCTTCCTGCGGGGCTTCCTGTCCGACTACCGGGCCGGCGGCAGCCTGTCGGTCAACCGTCGCCGCGGCGGCTAGCGTTGCCCGGGTGAGCACCCCTGTCGCGCCGTCCGCCGAGCACCGCCCCCACGTCCGCGAGCACCACGGCGACCGGGTCGAGGACCCGTTCGAGTGGCTGCGCGACAAGGACGACCAAGCGGTCATCGCCCACCTCGAGGCGGAGAACGAGTACGCCGAGGCGGTCACCGCCCACCTGGGGCCGCTGCGTAAGGCGATCTTCCACGAGATCAAGACCCGCACCCAGGAGACGGACCTCTCGGTGCCGGTGCGGCGCGGCGACTGGTGGTACTACGGCCGCACCAGCGAGGGCAAGCAGTACGTGACTCACTGCCGGGTGGCGGCGGGGCGCGGCCGGCCTGAGCTGGAGCCCGGTCAGGACGTCGACGGCGAGCAGGTGCTGCTCGACGGCAACGTCGAGGCCGAGGGGCACGAGTTCTTCTCCCTCGGCGGCTTCGAGATCAGCCCGGACGGCGCCCAGCTCGCCTATGCGGTGGACGTTGCGGGTGACGAACGGTTTGCGTTGAAAGTCAAGGACCTTCGGTCCGGCGAGATCGTCGACGAGGCCGTGGACAACATCGGGTACGGCCTCGCCTGGTCGCTCGACAGGCAGTACCTGTTCTACACACGGGTGGACGAGGCGTGGCGGCCGTACCAGGTGTGGCGCCACCGCATCGGGACGGCTGTGGACGAGGACGTCCAGGTCTTCGAGGAGATGGACGAGCGGTTCTGGATGGGGATAGGGGCGTCTCGCGACGACCGGCAGATCCTCATCACGGTCGGGTCGAAGACGACCTCCGAGGCGCTGATCATCGACGCGGTCCGTCCCCTGGACCCGCCGCGAGTCGTCGCGCCGCGTGAAGACGGGGTGGAGTACGACGTCGAACCGGCCGGCGACTGCCTGTTGATCGTGCACAACCGGACGCACAAGGACTTCGAGCTGGCCTGGGCGCCGCTGGATTCCACCAGCCACGAGGACTGGGAGCCGCTGCTGGTTCCCGGTGAGGGCGAGCGGATCTCGCGTGTCGAGGCGTTCGCGGACCACGCGGTCGTCGGCCTGCGCAGCAACGGCCTGACCGCCGTGCGCGTGCTGCCGCGCGTTGCCGTCGAGGGCGGCACCACCGACGGCGCGGTCGCCGAGCGCGGGCGGCGCGGGTTCGGCGAACCGTGGGACGTGCCGGTCGAGGAACCGGTCTACACGATCCGGGTCGGCGCCAACCCCGCTTGGGACGCCGCCGAGGTGCAGGTGGTCGTGGAGTCCCTCGTGACACCGCGATCCGTCTACGACGTGTCCGTGTCGACCGGCGAGATGACTCTGCTGAAGCGGCAACCCGTTCTCGGCGGCTACGACCCGGCGGACTACGTGCAGCGCCGGGAGTGGGCGACTGCGGAGGACGGGACGCAGATCCCCATCTCGCTGGTGGCCCGCACCGGCATCGAGCCGGACGGCACCGCCCCCGGACTGCTCTACGGCTACGGGTCGTACGAACACTCCATCGATCCCTCCTTCTCGGTCGCACGGCTCTCGATGCTCGACCGCGGGGTCGTGTTCGCCATCGCCCATATCCGCGGTGGCGGCGAGATGGGGCGCACCTGGTACGAGCAGGGACGGCTGAACGACAAGAAGAACACGTTCAGCGACTTCATCGCTTGTGCCGACCACCTCGTCTCGTCGGGATGGGTGGCCGCCGACCGGCTCGGCGCCGAAGGCCGCTCTGCCGGAGGGCTGCTGATCGGCGCCGCGGTGAACCAGGCGCCGTCCCGTTTCCGCGTCGTGCACGCGGGGGTGCCGTTCGTCGACGCGCTGACCACCGTGCTCGACCCCTCACTCCCGTTGACCGTTACCGAGTGGGAGGAGTGGGGCGACCCCTTGCACGACCCGGCCGTGTACGAGTACATGCGCAGCTACACCCCCTACGAGAACATCCAGCCGGTCGAGTACCCGGCCATCCTCGCGACCACCAGCCTCAACGACACCCGCGTCCACTACGTGGAGCCGGCGAAGTGGGTCGCCCGGTTGCGGGAGACGGTCAAGAACGACCCGTCGCAGCGGCCGATCCTGCTGAAGACCGAGATGGTGGCCGGGCACGGCGGCCGGTCCGGGCGCTACAACGCCTGGGAGGAGTACGCCTGGGAGCTGGCGTTCGTACTCGACCAGCTCGACGCGGCCGAGCTCGCCTAAGCGCTCGCTGCGTCGGGCCGTAGTTCGCTCCTACGGCGCCGTCCGTGCTGGGTGGATTTGCACCGCTTCTCGGGGAGCGCCGGGGCGACACCGGTGCCACAGTGACGGCCATGCACGACAGTGAGATCGACCATGGGCGGGCGGGGAGCCGGTTCGGGCGCGGTCTCTCACCCGGCGCTCTGGTGTCGCGAGCGTCCCTCGCCTGCGCTGCGGTGGCGGCCCTGCTCGTCGTCTCGGGCTGCGCGAGCAGCAAGGCGCCCGAGGCCGAGGACGCAGCGTTGAGGTTCTACCAGGCCTTCGAAGGTTCGGATGGCGCGACCGCATGCGACCTGCTGGCCCCGAAGACGCGCGACGACGTCGCGAGCTCCAGCGGGACGGACTGTGCGAAGGCGATCCTCGAGGAGCAGCTCCCCGCGGTGGAAAGCCCTTCCGGAACAACCGTTTTCGGCGACCAGGCTCAGGTGAAGCTCGGCGCCGAGACCGTCTTCCTCGCCGAGTTCCCCGACGGCTGGAAGGTCGTGGCGGCAGGGTGCACGCCGAACGGGGACCTGCCGTACGACTGTGAGGTGCAGGCCTGATGCGGCGACTCTTCACGGGCTACCTGCTGGTCATCTGGCTCGGGCTCCTCTACTTCATCTCGATTGGACTGCTGCACCGATGAGCCCCAGAGAGTCTTCGACGCGAAGCTTCCTGCGCGAGAACTCGCTCGGGCTCGCTTTCGGGGCGATGTTCCTCGCGAGCCTGGTCGGCCAGGCCTTCGCGGGACTGGCAGAGTTCAACGACGCCCAGCTGACGAACGGGTTCTCCACTGTCACCTTCTGGCAGTACGTGACGTCGTCCGACTTCGCCGTCGACGTGGCGGAGAACTGGCAGAGCGAGTACCTGCAGTTCGTCACGTTCATCCTGCTCACCGTCTACCTGGTCCAGAAGGGTTCGCCGGAGTCCAAGCAGGTCGGGAACGAGGGCAAGGAGTCCGAGGCCGAGCAGAAGATCGGCAAGTACTCGATGCCGACGTCGCCGGCGTGGGCGAGGGTCGGGGGCTGGCGTACCCGGCTGTTCTCCCGGTCCCTTGTCATCATGATGGGCCTGATCTTCGTCGGTTCCTGGTTCGCCCAGTCGGTAGCCGGATGGGCCGCGTGGAACACCCAGCAGCTCCAGGAGCTGCAGGCGCCGTTGACCTGGGGCCAGTACCTCGCCTCGCCGGACTTCTGGTCCCGGAGCCTGCAGAACTGGCAGTCGGAGTTCCTGGCCGTCGGCTCCATGGCCGTGCTCAGCATCTTCCTGCGGCAACGCGGATCCCCGGAGAGCAAACCGGTCGGTGAGCCGCACGACTCCACGAGC
>JASBSH010000415.1 GCA_030149025.1 Actinomycetales bacterium
CTGTGGCGCAGGCGCTGGTTGCCGGGCCGGTCGAGATCGCGGTGGTCGGCCCACCCGAGGGGGCGGGGGACGCCCCGACACGGGAGCTGGTGCGGACGGCGCTGGCGGGCACGGAGCCCGGCCTCGCGCTCACCTGGACCACCGACGACGTCGCCGAGGACGAGCGCCTGCCGCTGGCGAGGCAGCGCGGGCTGGTCGCCGGTCAGGCCGCCGCGCACGTCTGCCGCGGTTTCGTCTGCGACCTTCCGACCACGGACCCGATGGCGCTCGCGCGCAGGGTCCGGGCACGGCTCGACGGCTCCCCGGCTCGATGATGCGAGGATCGGATCATGTCGAGCCACGATGAGACCACCAAACGGCCGAGCGACGAGGTGCAGGGATTCGATCCGCCGATCAGGGGCGGGATCGTGGTCGGGCACGATGGCTCGCTGAGATCCTCCGTCGCCCTGCGGTGGGCGGTTGACGAAGCGCGGCTGCGCGGCCTTGCCCTCCACGTCGTCCGGGCCTGGAAGCTGAGCACGGCCATCCCGGAGACCAAGGTGCCCTTCGGTACCGTGCCCAGCTGGGACGAGTGCGCGGGTGCGATCAAGGCCGCGATCGACCGGGCGCTCGACAGCGTCGACACCGCGGGGCTCACCGTGCACCGGCACGCGCTGCACGGCTCACCGTCGACGCTGCTGGTCGAGGCGTCACAGGGCGCTGACATGGTGGTCGTCGGCGAACGCGGTCAGGGTGGGTTCGCCGGGCTGGTGATCGGGTCGGTCGCCGAGCAGGTGGTGCGGCACGCCAGGTCGACGGTCGTTCTCGTGCGTGAGAGGGCGTGACGGCTGGAACCTGCCAGACAGCGGCTAGACCGACGGCCCGCTGAACAACGCGATCGAGACGCCGACGTAGTGGGTGATGAAGGCGACCACCGTCAGCACGTGGAAGATCTCGTGGAAGCCGAACCAACGGGGGCTCGGGTTAGGGCGCTTGATCCCGTAGACCACGCCGCCCGCCGTGTAGAGAACGCCGCCGACGACGACGAGCGTCAGCACCACCGGCCCACCGGACTCCAGGAAGCTCGGCAGATAGGCGACGGCCACCCACCCCATCGCCACGTACGCCGGCACGTAGAGCCACCGCGGTGCGCCGACCCAGAAGATCCGGAAGGCGATCCCGGCCAGCGCCCCCGCCCAGATGATCCAGAGCAGGGTGCGGCCGTTCCCCTCGGGAAGCAGGAGCACCGCGAACGGCGTGTAGGTGCCCGCGATGATCAGGAAGATGTTCGAGTGGTCGAACCGCTTGAGGATGCCCGCCACGCGCGGCGACCACGTGCCACGGTGATACAGGGCGCTCACCCCGAACAGCAGTGCGGCGGTGGCGGCGAAGATGGCCACGGCCCCGCGCGCCCGGGCGTTCGGGGCGAGCGCGACGAGGACGATGCCCGCTGCCAGTACGAGCGGGAAGCTGCCGGCGTGGATCCAGCCACGCAGGCGCGGCTTGACCGCCTGGGCCGCCGACTCGACGGACTCCCCCACCGACCCGATGACCGACTCGACCATCTCTCGAGTGTGTCCGCGATCGTCGTGATCACCAGTTGAGGTGCTGCGCTTCCGCATGATCAGAAGTTTAACCTACGGGTCCGTAACTTACGATGCCGTAACCAGTGACGGAGGTCGCGTGCACCGCTTCTCAGCGACCCGGAGTAGCGTTGCCCTGCCTCAGACAGTGCCCTCCCCAGGCGATCGCAGAGCAGGACGAAGGAGAGACGTGATCCCGCTCCCGGCTCTCCTCTACGGCATCTACGAGCGACGACTGGCCGCCTCCCTGAGCCCGGAGTCCATCCCCCACCACGTCGGCGTCGTCCTCGACGGCAACCGCCGCTGGGCCCGCCAGCTCGGCGCTACGGCGAGCGAGGGGCACCGCAAGGGTGCGGACAAGATCCAGGAGCTGCTCCGCTGGTGCGAGGACGCCGGAGTCCAGGTCGTCACGCTCTACCTGCTGTCGACGGACAACCTCTCGCGCGACGAGGCGGAGCTGAGCGAGCTCATCACGATCATCGAGAACGCGGTCACGCGCATCGCCAGCAGCGGCCAGTTCCGGGTCCACCCGATCGGCGCGTTGGACGTGCTGCCCGCCTCCACCGCCCAGCACCTCAAGCAGCTCGAGGACTCCTCGCGGCACGTCGAGGGCCTGCACGTCAACGTCGCCGTCGGGTACGGGGGCCGGCGCGAGATCGCGGACGCCGTCAGGTCGCTCCTGCAGGAGCACGCCTCCCGCGGCACGTCCGTGGAGGAGCTCGCCGAGATCCTCGACGTCGAGCACATCGCCGAGCACCTCTACACCCGCGGCCAGCCCGACCCCGACCTGGTCATCCGGACCTCGGGCGAGCAGCGCCTCTCCGGCTTCCTGCTGTGGCAGAGCGCCCAGAGCGAGCTGTACTTCTGCGAGGCGTACTGGCCCGACTTCCGCCGTGTCGACTTCCTGCGCGCACTGCGTTCCTACGCGAGCCGCGAGCGGCGCTTCGGGGCCTGACAGCCCCACCCACCGGACGCCGACACGCAGCGCCCGCTGTCAGGCCCGGCCGGCCGGTCGGTCCCGTTCCTCGTCGCCGTTGTCGGCAGCGCCCGGGCTCTCCAGGCCGGACTCCTCGGCCCGCTCGCCCGGCTGCTGACCGTTCCCTTGGTCCACTCGGGCCTGCGCCGCGGCGTCCCCCGTTTCCCCGGCCTTGCGCCGGCGCTCGGCGTAGTCGACCTTCCGTAGGTGCCGGGTCATGCTGAAGAACAGGGCGATCGTCGCGAGCACCAGCCCGAACGTCGCAAGGAACCCGACGAAACCGGGGTTGATGTCGGTGGGGTCGGGGCCCTGTGGGTTCACATCGCCTGCGAGCAGGCTGCCCAGCGCGACGATCGTCGACTCGAGCACGATCACTTCACCATCACTTGCTCCCGCCAGCTCCGAACGCCTCAGCGTTCTGACGAATCCCGGCGAACAGGTCGTCCTCCGGTAGCTCGACCGGCACGAAGCTGTGGGCGAGCTCGAAGTCCTCGGTCGGCCAGACCTTGGCCTGCAGTTCGCGGGAGGCCGCGAAGAACCAGCCGTTCGGGTCGATCTGGGTGCGATGCGCAAGCAGCGCACGGTCCCGCACCTCGAAGAAGTCGGCGCAGCGGACCCGGCAGTGGACCGGCCGGTCCGGCCTGTCACCCCGCCGTTCCAGCCACTCCTGGAACGGTGACTCCAGCCCGCTCTCCAGCATGCCCTCGTGCAGGGCCGTGAGCCGATCGTGGGAGAAGCCGCCGTTGTAGTACAGCTTGAGGGGCTGCCACGGCTGCCCTGTGCCCGGGTACCGGTCCGGGTCCCCGGCCGCGTGGTAGGCCTCGACCGAAACCCGGTGGGTCATGATGTGGTCGGGGTGGGGGTAGCCGCCGTTCTCGTCGTAGGTGGTCATCACGTGGGGCCGGAAGCTGCGCACTACCCTCACCAGCGGCTCCGCGGCGACCTCCAACGGCTCCAGCGCGAAACACCCCTCCGGCAGCGGCGGTACGGGGTCGCCCTCGGGCAGCCCCGAGTCGACGAACCCCAGCCACTCGTGCTTCACACCGAGGATCCGGACGGCGTCGGCCATCTCGCGCCGCCGGACCTCCGGCATGTCCCTGAGGACTTCCGGGTTGTCCTGCATGGCCGGGTTCAGGATGTCGCCGCGCTCACCGCCCGTGCACGTCACAACCATCACCTCGACGCCCTCGGCGACGTACCTCGCCATGCTGGCGGCGCCCTTGCTGGACTCGTCGTCCGGGTGCGCGTGCACCGCCATGAGGCGCAGCGGTTGGTCGGGATCGGCGGTCACAGTGGTTCCTCTCGAGCTCGGTCAGATCCCATTCGGGCCCGACGCTCGGGCGTTCGGGGCCTCAAGGGAGAATCATCCCTGAACGGGAGTCCGAGTACGCACCCGGCTCTCGCCTTGCCCACCGCGACCGAGGAGGCCGACACGGGAATGGCCGACGAACACGCCGCCCAACTGGGTGCCCGCCGGCCCGCGGAACGGTACGGGGACCGCCCCGCCGCGTGGCGTCGTCCCGCAGCCATCGGGGCCGTTGCCCTGCTGAGCGCGGTGGGTCTCGCCTGGGTGGTCTGGGCGGGGCTGTACCAGGCGAACCCGCCGATCCGGTGGAGTGACGTCGGGTTCGCGGTCGTGGACGACAGCATGACTCGGGTGACGTTCGACGTGATCACCGATCCGGGCACGAAGGCTACGTGCCGGGTTGAGGCACTCAACCAAGCCTATGCGGTCGTCGGGGTGGCCCAGGTCTCGGTCGGGCCGGTGGACTCGAAGGTGACACGGCAGTCGGTCGAGGTCGCAACGCAGGAGCGTGCCGTGTCCGGTGGGGTGAAGTCCTGCGACGTACGCTGAACAGGTGAGCTTGCACCGCGAGAGAATTTTGCGTTCCTCCCGTGCGTCCTTGCTAGCCTGGTCTGATTCCTAGTCGCCCCGGGGTCCCCTGGAGGGACCGGGAGGACGACGTGCCGGGCCCAGTGGCAGGCACCACCGACCGCCGCAGGATCAAGCGGCCGGCACACCGCAACAAGGAGACAGCGTGACCGAGACGAGCAGTGCTTCCTGGCTCACCCAGGAGGCGTACGACCGCCTGAAGGCTGAGCTGGAGCAGCTCACCGGTCCGGGCCGCGTCGACATCGCACGCCGTATCGAGGCCGCTCGTGAAGAGGGCGACCTGAAGGAGAACGGCGGCTACCACGCGGCCAAGGAGGAACAGGGCAAGCAGGAGGCGCGGATCCGCCAGCTGCAGGAGCTGCTCCGCAACGCCAAAGTCGGCGAGGCGCCGCCGGACGACGACGTGGTCGAGCCCGGCATGGTGGTGGTCGCGAAGGTCGGTGGGCGGGAGCTCACCTTCCTCCTGGGTAGTCGCGAGGCCGCCGACGGTGACATCGAGGTCTACAGCGAGCGCTCCCCCCTGGGTGCCGCCATCAACGGCAAGAAGGCCGGGGAGAAGACCACGTACTCCGCGCCGAACGGCAAGGAGATCGACGTGGAGATCGTCTCCGCCAAGCCGTACCGGGGCTGATCAGCTCAGCGGACGACCGACCCGGGCCCGCTCCTGCCACCCCGGAGGACTGGTCACACCCCTGATCCGGCTTCCCGCGCCACTGTGTCGATGAGGGAACGCAGGGCGGGTTCCCGGAACACGCCGATCACTCGGGCGGCGACCCGACCCTCCCGGTCCAGGACGACGGTGCTGGGCACCGCCTGCACCGGGATGACCCCCTGGAATGCCAGGACGGCGCGCGCCTGCGGGTCGTCGAAACTCGGGTAGGTGATCCCGTACCGGCGTTCGAAAGCTTTCGCCGCCGTCACGTTGTCGCGCACGTTGATGCCGATGAAGGAGACGCCCTGACCGGCCAGCTCCTTGGACATGCGGCTGAGCGCGGGAGCCTCCTCGCGACACGGCACGCACCACGACCCCCACACATTCACGACCACGACGCGTCCGCGTAGGTCCGCCAAGGAAAGCGGCTCGCCATCGAGGCCGACGCCAGTCACCTCCACCGGTTCGGCTCTATCCGAAGGTGCCACCGCAGCGACCGTTGACGTACTGGGTGCGGGGCCGGGTGTCGCCGTGGGCTGGGAACCGTTGTCGAACAACCACAGCAGGCCTCCGGTGAAGGCCAAGATCGCCACAACCATCCCGAGGACGATCAGCAGCGGATGGGGTCGACGTGGGGGCCTGGGAGGACCGGATACGGCCGGTGCGTCCTTGTTCTGATTCGGCACACCGTCCTGGGCGTAACCGGCCTGGTCAACCACGTGCCCACCGTACCGAGCAGTCGTGGCGGGCGTCGTTCAGGGCCGCACTGCCTGCTTGTGCTACTTGTGGTCGCCACCGCTTCCGTGGCCCATGCCGGCCATCATGAAACCCATGAGGGCGACGCAGAGGAGGGCGATGAGCACCACGCCGGCGCCCGCAACACCTGCGAGCACGAGCCAGGCGGCGATCGCGACCATCGGGATGCAGCAGACCAGCATCATCCAGCGGTGCCCACCCTTGCCGTTACCTGTCCCCGATGAGGGGTCGGTGTCGTGCTGGTGGCCTGTGGATGTGCTGGGGTCCAGCGGCGACTGTGTCGTCATGCCGACCTCCGCAGTGATTTCGGGACATGGCCCAGTCTCCTGTACAGCGGGCAGTACCCCGTCGCACCGGTGATCAGCAGGTCGAGACCCGCGGCCCCGAGCAGCACCTCGAGGATCGCCTGACCGACGGACGGTGAGTTCGACAGCAGCCAGATCGCGGCAACGAGGCTCGTCAGACCCGCTAGCACTCTGCCGACGCGTTCCGCCGGCGTGATGTTCACGTGCCACCTGCCGCCCATGGATGTCTCCTTGCCCGTCTTCGTCGACCTTGACTCATCGTGTCGGCCTGCGCAGGGACACAGGGAGGGCCGAAGGTCCCGAGTCAGCGGTCGAGCGTCACGCCGGTGTCATAGCGTCAGACGGGTGCGACGAACCCGGCCGTCCATGCCTGGACCAACGCCATCCATCGTGTCCACACGCCGGTTAGCTGCAGTACGCCGATCAGGATGAGGAGCACGCCCCCGCTTTGCATCAGCCGGTGGGAGTGGCGGCGAAGGGGAGCGAACCAGCGCGTGGCGGTCTGCATGGAGATCCCGGCCGCCAAGAACGGGATGCCGATGCCCAATGCGTAGACGAAGCTCAGCAGAGCACCACGACCGGCTCCCCCGGTCGTCACCGTCAAGGACAGGACCGCGGCCAGTGTCGGCCCGATGCACGGTGACCATCCCAGGCCGAAGACCACGCCGAGTACCGGTGCGCCGGCGAGCCCGGCGCGGGGACGCCAGTTGACGCTGAGGCGCTGCAGCCGGCTCGACGTACGGCGCATCCCGCCGAGCATGATCACGCCCATGGCGACGAGCACGACCCCGGCCACGCGAATCAGGACGTCCTGGTAGCTCAGCAGGAACCGCCCCAGGCCGCCGAAGACCGCTCCGTACGCGGTGAAGACGGCCGCGAAACCGGAGACGAACAGCAGGGTGCCGACGAACATCCTGGTGCGCGGGCTCGCGGGCGCCTCGACGAGCAGCCCACCGGGCGCCCGTGGACGGGGCGGTGTCGACCGCGCTCCCCGCCCCGTGGTCGCGGGACCGTTGTCTACCAGCCCAGACGCGTAGGAAAGGTAGCCGGGCAGCAGCGGAAGGCAGCACGGCGAGAAGAACGACACGAGGCCGGCGAACAAGGCCAGCGGCACGGCGAGCAACAGCGAACCTGTGGTCACAATTTCGGTCACATCATCCTCCGGCGCCCATCACAGTAGCCTGCGCCGAAAGCCCCGTGCTGCCGGTGCTGACATCGGCGCACCGCACGCCGAAGTACGCAGACGTCGCGACAGCAGCTGCCGACATCGAATCTTCATCGTTCCTCACCGGAATCCGCGAAAGTCGTCGCCGATGGTCGTCTCGAACTGTGAACAAGACCAGGGAGAGACGCCCATGCCCGGTGAACCGAAGGCCGAAACGCTCATGACCGTCGTGCATGCGCCGGGATGCCACTTCTGTGAGGACGCCGACGCCGTGCTCACAGAGATGGCGAGCCGCTACCCGCTCAGGGTCGAGAGGGTCGACATCCGCAGCGCCCAGGGGATGGAGCTGGTCCAGTTGCACCGGCCCACCATGAACCCGCTCGTGCTCGTGGACGGACGGTACTTCAGCGCCGGCCGACTCCCCCGCAAGAAGCTTGCGCGCCTGCTCGACCAGCAATCTGCCGACCGGGTCAAGGCCGGCTGAGCCATGGGTGACCTGCTGACCACCGGCTCCTTGCTGGCCGCCTTCCTGGCCGGCGGTGTCGCACTGTTCGCGCCGTGCTGCATCGTGTTCCTCGCGCCGTCCTACCTGGCTGTGGCGGTGAAGAACCGCCGCTGGCGGCTTCTGCCCCTGACTTTCGTGTTCGCCGCCGGACTCGCTCTCGTCATGGTCCCGATCACGTTGGGCATGAGCCTGCTCGCCGGAGCGATCGCCAACTACCACAGCGCGCTCTATTACGTCGGCGGGGCGCTCATGCTGGCGCTGGCGGTCTACAGCCTGAGCGGCCGGATGATGCGGCTGCCTGCATTCCTGCGGGCGCCGGACACGGGCCGTGGCGAGATGAGCAGCTTCTTCGCACTCGGCGTGTTCTCGGGTATCGCTTCGGCCTGTTGTGCTCCGGTGCTGGCCGGGGTGATGACACTTTCGGCGCTGTCGGGCTCCGCGGTGGGCGGCGTCGTACTCGGCCTGGCCTACACCTTCGGAATGGTATTCCCGCTCTTCGTGATGGCGCTGCTGTGGGACCGGTACCGGCTCGGTGAGCGGCGCTTCTTGCAGGCCAAGCCGCTGCGCATCACCGTCGCCGGACGGACGCTCGTGACCAACACGGTGAACCTTGCGGTGGCCGTGGCATTCACCCTCATGGGTGGTTTCGTCCTCTTCCTGGCCAACACGGGCCAGATGACCAGCGGTCCGAGGTTCCAGGGCGCGATCGGCGAGGCGCTGGCCGGCGTCTTCCGTCGCATCGAAGGCGCCACGGGCGGGGTGCCGGAACCCGTGCTGGGCCTTGCGGTCCTCGCGCTGGCCGGCGTGTTCGTCTACGCCACGCTGCGCGATCGCCGTCGCCCCACGACCTACCCAGCCGCCCAGGCGGACCTGGCCGCCCAGACGGACCTGGCCGCCCAGGAAAACCCAACCGCACGAATGCAGCCGGCCGGCGGGAGCCATCACTGCCATGACGCGACAGCGGGCTCCCCGGTGAACGCTCGACAAGAGATTGAGGACAGGGTATGAGCACGAGCACAAAGGCCCATAATTCGGAGGAAGCGCGCCGGCAGAAGGTCAACCGGATGCGACGGGAGCAGGCCTCCAAGGACACCAGACGCCGCAGCCTCACCCTCGGGGCATGGATCGTGGCCGTCGGCGTCATCACCGCGGTGGTGGCCGCCATGCTGCTCACATCCCGGCCGGCTTCCAGCGACTCGGCCAAGGCAGCGGCGGGCTTCACCCTTACCGACACGGCCGGCGCCCAGATCAACCTCGCAGACTACCGGGGCAAGAACGTGCTGTTGTTCTTCAACGAGGGTGCAGGGTGCCAGGCGTGCCTGGTGCAGATCGCCGAGATCGAGAAGTACACGAAGGAACTCACCGACCTTGACCTCACCGTGCTACCGATCGTGATGAACACGCGTGAGCAGATCACTGCAGACATGCAGGCGAACGGGGTCGACACCCCGTTCCTCCTGGACGACGGGACCGTGTCCCGGGCCTACGACACCCTGGGCAAGGGCATGCACCCGGAGCTGCCGGGTCACAGCTTCGTGCTCATCGACGCAGAGGGAACTCAACGGTGGTACGGCGAGTACCCGTCGATGTGGCTGGCCCCCCAGGACCTCTTCAAGCAGGTCCGTCAGAAGCTGGCGGCCTAGGACCCACCGGTCCAGGACCCACCGGCCCGAGAGCGAAAGGTCTCACGGAACTTTCCGGCTGGACGAGCGTGTCCGGCGATCGGAGATCACCTCGAACTTCAGCGAATCTTGACAGTTCCTGCCGGGCGCTCTTCAGGAGTGGCCTTGAGGATCGGGCTGGCAAATTTCCGGCAGCAACCCAAGGAGTCCTCGCGTGCCGTCTCGCACCTCTACCAATTCCGTCCCCAGGAGCCTGAGCAGGCGCAATCTCCTCCGATTCGGCGCCGTCGGTCTGGTCGGGGTGGGAGGTGGAGTTGCCGGCGTGCGGCTACTGGGCTCACCGGGGCCTGTCGAACCTGCCTCCCGGGCGGTTCAGGCGCGAGAAGCGGCGCGACGGTCCACGGGCAAAGTGGTCCGCCAACGACTCAAGGCCGCGCCCACCCAGGTAGATCTCGGTGGTCGAACAGTCCAGACATGGGCCTACAACGAAACAGTCCCCGGCCCGGTCATCCGCGTGACTGCCGGCGACAGACTGCGTGTGCGCCTTGCCAACGAGCTGCCGGACCCCACGACCGTGCACTGGCACGGCCTGGCGCTGCGCAACGACATGGACGGCGTCCCCGGACTGACGCAGGAGGAGGTCGCGTCCGGCGGGACCTTCGAGTACGACTTCGTCGTACCGGACCCCGGCACCTACTGGTTCCATCCGCACGTCGGAGTCCAGCTCGACACCGGCCTGCAGGCTCCCCTCATCGTGGACGACCCGAACGAGCCGGGGGACTATGACGAGGAGGTCGTCCTGGTCCTGGACGACTGGACGCACGGCTGGGGTGACTCCCCGGAGCAGATCCTCGAACGGATGGGTCGTGACGGCATGGACATGGAGGGCATGGACATGGGCGGCACGGACGGCACGGATGGCATGGACATGGGCGGCATGGAGGGCATGGACATGGGCGGCATGGAGGGCGCGCCCTCGACGCAGCAGCCGCTCGGAGATGACACCGGCGACGTGCGGTACCCCGCGCATCTGATCAACGGCCGGCTGCCCACGGCCCCGGTGACGTTCAACTCCTCGCCCGGCCGCCGGGTCAGGTTCCGGATCATCAACGCCGGTGGGGACACCGCCTACCGGTTCGCCGTGGGTGGCCACCGGCTCACCGTCACCCACACCGACGGCTTCGGCGTACGTCCCGTCGAGGTCGACACGTTGATCGTTGGGATGGGTGAGCGCTACGACGTGGTCGTGACCGTCGGGGACGGGGCCTTCCCGATCGTGGCCGTTCCTGAGGGCAAGCCCGACCCGGCCGCCATGGCGTTGCTGAGGACCGGCGCAGGCCGGCCGCCGAGCCCCGACGTGCGGCCGGCGGAGCTGGGCGGACGCCTGCTGGCGTACAAGGACCTGACCCCGGTGGAGGCCATCAGACTGGAACCTGCACAGCCCGACCGGGAGTTCACGCTCGACCTCCAGATGGCTGACGGCGGGCGACGTTGGCTGATCAACGGAGCGGCTTACGGCGACCATGAACCGCTGGAGTTCCAGAGCGACGAGCGCGTCCGGCTGGTCCTGCGGAACCAGTCGATGATGTTCCATCCGATGCACGTCCATGGCCACACGTTCGCAGTCGTCGGCAACGGCGGGCCGGGTGCACGCAAGGACACCGTCAACGTGCTGCCGATGGAGACAGTCGCCGTGGACCTACAGGCGGACAATCCGGGGCAATGGCTCGTCCACTGCCACAACATCTACCATGGTGAGCTGGGGATGATGACGACCCTGTCGTACGTCGCCTGACACGTTGACGCCCAGGACAGGACGAGATGCCGAAGAAGCGCAAGAAGCGGGTACAGCCACGTCCGACACCCGAGAGGCGACTGGCGGCTGACCGGGTTCAGGACCGCGACGGCAGTGCCTTCGTGAGACCGGCTCCAACCGAACCGGTCAGGCCACGACCGGCCTCGACGACGGTTCCTGCCTCGTCCCGGGGCCGCGCTTCCCAGCAGGTCCGACGTGAACGCGACGCGGTACACGCTGGGACTGTGCCGCGATCAGATGCCGTCCCGGTCGCTGCCCCGACCGCTGTCGCGACGCTGCCGCCGTCCAGGCCACCGCGTCTTGCGCTCAGAGTCACTGGCGACCCGGTCGAGGTCACCTCGTTCAACTGCAAGGGCTTGGAAGGGGTCGAGCCCCAAGGGCTCGGCATGACCTACTGGTTCGACGCCGCTCCGGACGGCGAACCGTATCCGGTGAGCGTGCACTTCAGCGGGCGTCTGCGTGGGGACGCGTCGGCCGACCGGCCGGCCACCTTCAGCACGGTGTCCACGATCGAGCGGGTCGTTCCCGGCAGTGGGCGCGTATCGATGACCACGCGAATGCCGAACCTCGCTCCGGGAACCTGGGACGTCACGGCGACGCCGGTCCAACAGATCACACGGCCCGGTGGTCCCCAGTGGACCCCGGTCACCGATCCGCGGCTGCCTCCCGGGTCGGCGTCCGGGCACACGTCGTTCCT
>JASBSH010000432.1 GCA_030149025.1 Actinomycetales bacterium
GACACCGCCCGGTGGTTCCGGCGCCTGCCGACCGCGGTCGCCCGGTACGGCCCGGCCGTGGTGGTCCTCGACCACGTGGTGAAGGCCGACGAGGGCGGGCTGTGGCCAATCGGCTCTCAGCGCAAGCGGGCCGCGATCAGCGGCGCGCAATACATGCAGACCACCGTCCGGCCGTTCGCCAAGGACTCCGCCGGCGTGGCGCGACTCGTGTGCGCCAAGGACCGGCACGGGAACTACCGGCCCGGTCAGCGGGTCGCCGAGCTGAAGGTGACACCGAGCAGCGACGGCGTTCATCTGGCGCTGACGACCCCAGACGAGAACCGCGGCCAGCCGGGTGAGGTGTTCCGACCGACCGCGCTCATGGAGAAGGTCTCACGGGCACTGGAGCTCGCTGGGGAGGCGCTCAGCTTCCGCGGGGTCGATGACCGGGTGCCCGGCAAGCAGCAGCACGTGGCGCAGGCGCTCGACGTGCTCGTGGCCGAGGGGTACGTGACCCGCGAGGACGGGCCGCGCCGATCCAAGCTGCACACCCTTGCGGCGCCGTACCGGCAGGCCGACGACCCGGCGTCGGACGCCTACCAGGCCGGGAGACAGTCAAGTGCATCCGACGACTGTGTGTCTGTCTCCCCTAGGGGAGGGGAGACGGGAGACAGACACTCACCGTCTCCGGGAGACAGTGGGGAGACAGTGGGAGACAGTCAGACACTGACCCCCCCGGAGCACGAGCAGTGCAGCACCTGCGGAGCCGATCTGTGGGCGCCGCGGAGCCGGACGCTCGGCATCTGCGGCCGCTGCGCCAAGGCCGCGTCATGACCCGGGACCAGCGACAGGAACTTGTCGGCTACCTCGCAGGTGAGGGCATGAGTACGCGAGCCATCGCGCCGATTGTCGGAACGACTCACTCGACGGTCGTGCGCGATCTGGCAGGTGGTGCAAATGCACCAGGTGTCCTCGCATCGCCCGAGCCGCCGCCGTTCGTGGACACCGAGACGGGCGAACTCCACGACACCGCACCGGAACCCGCCCCGGAGTCGAAGCGGACGGCCACCGAGGCGCTGAGCCACGCTCTACTGGCCGCGACTAGCCCGGTGCCGTGCCGAGGGACCGACGCCCACCTGTGGACCTCAGACGAGCAGGCAGACCGGCGTGAGGCCGCTCAGGCCTGCCAGGGATGCCCGGCCGCGGTGCAAGCTGCCGGCTGGACCTGCCCGGAGCCGCACGACCAACCAACCGACCACCGCCGCGACCGCGACGGTGCAACCCGCAAGTAGAAGGAGCAAGCAATGACCGTCATCTTCGACGTCCCCGCCGAGCCAACCGACCTCGGGCACGTGACCGCCCTGCTGGAACGGCACTACCTCCGCCGCATCCCACCGCTACCCGAGAACGTCCCGGCCGACCTCGCCGCCGCCGTGGACGACTACGACGACGCCGTTGAGGCCTGGTACACCGCGTCCACCGACCACGAGGCCGCGCTCGGTGTGGCGCGCAACGCCCGACTGAGCGAGGCCGCCGCGATCCGCAGCGCCGTCATCGCCGGCGAGGACCCCGCCAAGGTCGGCGACCACCTGGCCGAAGCCGACAGGGACCTGCGCCGCACCTACGCCATCGCCAAAGTGCGAGCCGAAGAGGTGAAGGAGGCAACCGGCAGGCTCCTCAACATCCTGGTCGTGCACCGCGAGGAACAGCTCGCCGCGACCAAGCCGGCCATCGACGCCGCCGCCGACGACCTCGCCGAGGCGCAGGCCGCCGTCCGCAAGGCACAAGGCCGCCTCGACACCGCGCTGGAGGCTGCTGCCTGGTGGCAGTCCGTGGAGCGCAACCACTTCCCCCACTACGGGCAGGCCCGCTGGGCCGTGAAGGAAGCCCTTGCCACCGACTGGACCGTCGCCGACGACGAGC
>JASBSH010000435.1 GCA_030149025.1 Actinomycetales bacterium
CTCGCCCGGTACGCAGGCCGGCACGTCGGCCGGCTGGCTCGTCGCCCTCTCGCCGGTCTGGACGCCCTTGGGACGCAGCTGCGGTTCTACGTCCACAGCGTCGGGTGGACCGGCCGGACCATCCACCGCTACAAGAAGGAGATCCTGCGGCTGCTCGCCGAGGTGTCCCTCGGCACAGGTGGTCTGGCGGTGGTCGGCGGAACGGTCGGTGTGATCGCGTTCCTCGCGTTCTTCACCGGCACCGAGGTGGGTCTGCAGGGTTACGAGGCGCTGAACCAGATCGGTACCGGCGCGTTCACAGGCTTCATCTCCGCGTACTTCAACACCCGCGAGATCGCCCCACTCGTCGCGGGTCTCGCGCTCGCCGCCACCGTGGGCTGCGGCTTCACCGCACAGCTCGGCGCCATGCGGATCTCCGAGGAAGTGGACGCCCTGGAGGTGATGGGCATCCCCAGCCTGCCGTTCCTCGTGACCACCCGCATGATCGCCGGGTTCGTCGCCGTCATCCCGCTGTACGTCGTGGGGCTGCTGTCCTCCTACGCCGCCACCAGGCTCATCACCACCGGCTACTACGGGCAGTCGAAGGGCACGTACGACCACTACTTCCGGCTGTTCCTGCCGCCCGGCGACGTCCTGTGGTCGTTCGGCAAGGTCCTGGTGTTCGCCGTCGTGGTCATCGGCATCCACTGCTACTACGGCTACACGGCGAGCGGGGGGCCGGCGGGGGTCGGCGTCGCCGTCGGGCGCGCCGTCCGCACGTCGATCGTCGCCATTAACATCGTCGACTTCTTCCTCAGCCTCGCCATCTGGGGCACCTCCACCACCGTCCGGATCGCGGGGTGAGTCGGGTGGGTAAGGCGCGCAGGAAGGCCACCGAACGGGCCACACCAAGCTGGACGACGACCCTCACGACACGCGCGTACGGTCTCGTCTTCCTCCTTGTGCTGAGCGTGCTCGTCGGGCTCTCCGTCGCGGCGTACAACGACGCGTTCACCCGGGTCGTGGAGGTCACGCTGGAGACGAACCGGGTCGGCAACCAGCTCCAGAAGCAGTCGGACGTGAAGATCCGCGGGCTGCTGGTGGGCGAGGTCCGGGACATCACCTCCGACGGCGAGAAGGCCCGGGTGCGGCTCGCGCTGGACCCGGCGCACGTCGAGCTCATCCCGGCGAACGTCGAGGCGAGACTCCTCCCGAAGACCCTGTTCGGGGAGAAGTACGTCAGCCTCGTCGAACCGAGCACTCCTGCGTCACGGCGCATCCGCGAGGGCGATGTGATCACCCAGGACAGGTCGAAGGCGGCCACTGAGCTGGAGACGGTCTTCGAGGGACTGCTTCCCCTGCTGCAGGCGGTGCAGCCCCAGGACCTGGCGATCACCTTGAACGCCATGGCCAGCGCCCTCGAGGGCCGCGGTGAGCGCCTGGGCCAGAACCTCACACTGGTCTACGACTACTTCCGCCAGCTGGGCCCGCACATGCCCGCCCTGCAGGCGGACATCTCCGGCCTCGCGGACGTGGCGTCGCTGTACGCCGACACCGCGCCGGACCTGCTGCGCATGCTCCGCAACTTCACCACCACAGGGACGACGATCGTCGACAAGCAGGACACGCTGGTCGCGTTCCTCTCCGGCACAACGGGTTTCGCCGACACCACACGAGAGGTGCTGAGCGAGAACGAGAAGCGCATCATCCAGCTCGGTCGCGTGAGCCGCCCCACTCTGGAGGTTCTCGCCAAGCACTCGCGGACCTACCCCTGCCTGCTCAAGGGGCTCGCCGGCTGGCTGCCACGGATCAAGGAGGCCTGGGCAGGCGGAGCCCTGAACATCACCCTCGAGGTGGTCCCGCAGCGTGAGCCCTACCGCCCGGGAGACGAGCCGCGCTGGAAAGAAGCCGGGAGAGCCAGCTGCTACGAGCTGCCCAACCCCTCGGGCAGCCAGGAGAACCCCTGGCAGGGCGTCCGTTTCGACGACGGGGCCGCGACCTCGAACTCGCGGATCCCCGCAGCTCTCGTCGACCGGCCCGCCCCGGCCGGGGCCCCGCTGGTCGACCCGAGCAGCGGGCTTGCCGGCACGGCGTCCGAGCAGGAGGTCGTAGGGGCCCTCCTCGCCCCGCAGCTGGGAACCTCACCCGATGACGTCCCGGACGTCGCAACCCTGCTCTTCGGGCCGATGGCCCGCGGGACGCTGGTGGGGCAGCGATGAGGCACGACGCGCTGCGAGTCGGCCCGTCGGCGGTGAAGCTCGGGCTGTTCATGGTCGTGACCGCTGTGGCTTTCGGGCTCCTGGCCACGACGATCGCGAACGTGCGGTGGGGTCCGAAGGCGGACTACACCGCGGTGTTCACCGACGCCACCGGTCTCGGCGCCGGGGACGACGTCCGGGTCGGCGGCGTCCGCGTCGGTGAGGTGACCGACGTGACGGTGAACGACGCGGCCCGTGCCGTGGTGTCCTTCCGCGTCGACCGCGAGCTCGTCCTGACGAAGGGCGCGGAGGCGGTGATCCGCTACCGCAACCTGATCGGGCAGCGCTACCTCGCGCTGAACCAGGGCCAGGGCGAGCCGGAGAAGCTGCCGATCGGCGGTGAGATCCCCGTCGACAGGACCAGACCGGCCCTGGACCTGACCGTGCTCTTCAACGGGTTCAAGCCGCTGTTCGCGGCGCTCGACCCGCAAGAGGTGAACACGCTGGCCTACGAGATCATCACGGTCCTGCAGGGCGAGGGCGGCACCGTGCAGAGCCTGCTCGCGCGCACCGCATCCCTCACCTCCGACCTCGCTGACCGCGACGAGGTGATCGGGCGGACCATCGACAACCTCGACGAGGTGCTCGGCGTCGTCGCGGAACGGGCCGACCAGCTGGACACCCTCATCGTCCAGCTGCAGCGGCTGGTCGCGGGCCTCGCGGCGGATCGCGAGGCGATCGGCAGCTCGATCGGCCGCATCGCCGACCTCGCCGACTCCACCGCCGGCCTCGTCGAGGACGCGCGGCCCGCCGTCCGCGAGGACATCGCCCAGCTCGGTGACCTCGCCACCCTGCTGAACACCAACTCGGCCGACATCGAGCGGTTCCTGAACACCTGGCCCGGCAAGCTCAGAATGATCACCCGCACCGCGACCTACGGCTCCTGGTTCAACTTCTACCTCTGCGACTTCGACGGTCGGGTCGTGCTGCCCACGGGCACCCAGCCCATCCCCGCCTACAGCACCGGAACGGCGAGGTGCCGGTGATGACGCCCTTCCGCGAGCGGAACCCCGTCCCCATCGGCGCGGTCGGGCTGCTCACCCTCGGCCTCGCCGTCCTGCTGGCGTTCAACGTGCAGGCGATCGGCTTCCTCGGCGGTGGCCCGGCCTACAGCGCCGCGTTCTCCGAGGCCGGCGGCCTGCGCCCGGGTGACGACGTGCGGCTCGCCGGGGTGAAGGTCGGTGAGGTGGACGCCGTCGAGCTGGACGGCGGCCACGTGCGCGTGGACTTCCGGGTCACCGAGCCCGCCCGGTTCGGCCGGGACACCGGGGCCAGCGTCCGGATCAAGACCCTGCTGGGGCAGAAGTTCCTGTCGCTGGAGTCGAAGGGCGCCGGCCAGCTCCAGCCCGGGTCCGAGATCCCCCTGGAGCGCACCGTCTCCGCCTACGACGTCGTCGACGCCTTCGGCGACCTTGCCGTCACGAACGAGCGGATCGACACCGCCCAGCTGGCCAAGGCGCTGGACACGATGGCGGCGGAGTTCGCGAACACGCCGGACGAGGTGCGCGCGGCGGTCGACGGGCTCTCGCGCCTCAGCCGCACGATCGCCTCCCGCGACGAGCAGCTTCAGAGCCTCCTTCAGCGCAGCAAGCAGGTCACGGGCGTCCTGGCCGAGCGGGACGCCGAGCTGTCCAAGCTCCTCCGCGACGCCAACCTGCTGCTCGCGGAGATGGAGCGGCGCCGGGAGGACATCTCCCGCCTGCTCGACGCCACGGTGTCGCTGAGCCAGCAGCTGACCGCGCTCGCCCGGGAGAACCGGGGGGAGCTGCGGCCCGCCCTGGAGCAGCTGCGTGCCGTGACCAAGGTGCTGCAGGACAACAAGGCCAAGCTCGAGGAGGGCATCGAGCTGATGGCCCCCTTCACACGGGTGTTCGCCAGCACCCTCGGCAACGGCCCCTGGTTCGACACCTACATCCAGAACCTGCTCCCCGTGCCAGGCATCGTGCCCCCGGCTGCGGGACCGGCGGTGAAGCCGTGAAGCGTCTCCTGACCGCCGCACGCCTGGCCAGCAGCGTGAGCCACAGCGTGAGCCGTGCCTTCGTCGTGACCGCGGTTGTCGTCGTCCTCCTCACCGCGCTCGTGGCCGCCGGCGGGGTGCTGCGGTCCGGCGACGACCGGACCACGGTGACCGCCCAGTTCAGCCGCGCGGTCGGCCTGTACCCCGGGTCGGAGGTGCGCATCCTCGGCATCCCGGTGGGGGAGGTGCTCGAGGTGAAGCCGAGCGGTGAGACCGTCACCGTCGTCCTGGAGTACGACTCGCAGTACCGGGTGCCGGCCGACGGCAAGGCGGCGGTCGTCGCGCCGTCCCTGGTCAGCGACCGGTACGTGCAGCTGCTGCCCGTCTACACCGGGGGGCCGGCCCTGCGGGACGGCGACGTGATCGGGCCCGACCGGACGGCCGTTCCCGTCGAGCTGGACCGGGTCACCGGCAGCCTCGACGACCTGATGGTCGCCCTCGGCCCCCAGGGCGCGAACTCGGACGGCGCACTGACGCGACTGCTGCGGACGGGCGCGGCGAACCTCGACGGCCAGGGCGACAAGCTGAACCAGACGACCTCGGACGTCGCCGACGCCGTCGAGACCCTGTCCGGCAACCGGGAGGACCTGTTCGGCACGGTCCGGGGGTTGCAGCAGTTCACCACCACGCTGGCGGAGAACGACGACGAGGTGCGCCAGCTCAACACCAACCTCGCCTCGGTCGCCGACCAGCTGGCAGGGGAGCGTGACGACCTGGCGGCTGCGCTCGCGAACCTCTCCGTCGCGCTGCAGGAGGTCTCCACGTTCGTGTCCGACAACCGCAAGGTGCTCGGCGAG
>JASBSH010000437.1 GCA_030149025.1 Actinomycetales bacterium
AGTCGCTGCGCCGCGACTTCCACCTGCGCACCTACCTGAACCTCAGCTCGGAGTCGTGGAACGGCCTGCTGCGCGTGCTGCTCGGCAACCCCGAACCCGAGTACGCCCACACCAGATCCGGCCGAGGGGTCCTGTTCCGCCTCCTGCACGAGGAGCCGCTGGTCGCACTGTTGGACGATGCTGACCTCATCGTCGCGATCGTCGCGTCGGCCCCGCGTCGGCCGGGACAGCGGAGGGCGGCATGAGCGGCGGGCAGGAGCACATCGCGCTCAACCGCTCGCTCAGCGCGATCACCGTCGGTCACCGGCACCGCACGGACCTGGGCGACATCGACCAGCTCGCCGAGTCGATCCGTCGCGAAGGGATGCTCCAGCCCATCGCCATCACCCCGGACGGCGTGCTGGTCAGCGGGCGGCGCCGACTCGCCGCACTTGAGCGGCTCGGAGAGAAGAAGGCACCGGTGTGGGTGGTCGATGGCGTCTCCGACAAGCTCACGGCCCTGCTCGCCGAGCAGGCCGAGCAGGTGCACCACAAGCCCCTCACCGAGACCGAGAAGGCGACCCTGTACCGCGAGCTGAAGCAGATCCTCGCGGAGGACGCGGTCCAGCGGCAGCAGGCGTCGCGCTTCGGCGCGGAGGCCCCGCCCGCCGGTGGAGACTCCGGTGGAGTCGTGACGACTCCACCGTCGCGGGGGCACGGCAAGACTCGCGAGCAGTCCGCGCTCATGGTCACCGGACGCAAGTCGCAGAACAGCCTGGAGCAGGTCAACGCCCTCCAGGGCATCGAGTCCGACGAGACGCTGCCGGGCGAGATCCGCTCCTTCGCGCGTGAGCAGCTCGCGCTCATCGACGAGCACGCCGCGTCGATCGAGGCGGCGCATACTCAGACGCAGGCTCTCGTCACGGTCGCCTCGGAGGTGCCGCGCGACGGCGACTTCGTGGTGCCCGACGACTTCGAGTCGCTTGCCCGTGCGGCGCTGGAGAAGGCGAACGCCGAGCTCTCGGCCAAGCGCGCGACCCGACGTCAGCAGACACGCAAGCTCCGCGAGGCCGCGGCGACTCCCCTGCCCGCGGTCGTCTTCCCGGTGCGCGCCTTCATCAACCTGTGGCGCGAGCTCGACGGCTGGTGGGAGCACTACGACGCCGAGACCCTCGCGGAGTCATTGACGCCCGACGAGTGGGACGAGGTCGAGCGGGTGCTCGCCAAGACCGTGGAGTTCATCGACGGTGTCCGGGTTCGGCGGACTGGTGAGCAGGGTGAGTCGACGCGGGAGATCGCCTGATGACGATGCCGCCCGCACCCGGTCGCCCCAGGCGGCTTGTCATCGTCCTGGCTGTTGCCGGGGCGATTCTTGCCGCCCTGGTGGGCGTCGGCCTCTACGGTCTGCTGCTGGCGCCGAGTGCCGAGCCTGCCGCGGCGGCCTCGCCGACCGAGACGACCACGCCGGGGCCGGCACCCGCCACGACGACCGCGCCGACCGGGCCGAGCGCCCCTCCCGCAGTTGACTCCACGACCGATCCCGAAGCGTTCGCGCGCTCGGTCGCCGAGGCACTGTTCACGTGGGAC
>JASBSH010000438.1 GCA_030149025.1 Actinomycetales bacterium
CCGATGACCACCGTCGATCCCACGCCGACCCGCGAAAGCGACCCGCTGCACTTCGCGTACTGGGTGCCCAACGTCTCGGGCGGCCTTGTCGTGTCGACCATCGAGCAGCGCACCAACCACAGCGTCGAGTACAACGTCGACACGGCGCGCGCCGCCGAGCAGGCCGGTTTCGACTACGCGCTGACCCAGGTCCGGTACCTGGCCTCGTACGGCGCGGACGCCCAACACGAGTCCGTCTCGTTCTCCCTCGGCCTGCTGGGCGCGACCGAGCGGCTGAAGGTGATCGCCGCCGTCCACCCGTACTTCTGGCACCCGGGAGTGCTGGCGAAGCTGGGCGCGACCGCGCAGGAGCTCAGCGGGAACCGACTGGCGTTCAACGTGGTGTCGGGCTGGTTCAAGGGCGAGGCCACGTCGCTCGGCGTGCCGTGGCTCGACCACGACGAGCGGTACCGGCAGTCCGAGGAGTTCATCGACGTGCTGCGCGGCGCCTGGGAGCAGGACGCCTTCACGTACCGCGGTGACTTCTTCCGCACCCGCGACCTGACGTTCCGGCCACAGCCGGCCGTGGCACCGGAGATCTTCCAGGGCGGCAACTCCACCGCCGCCCGGCAGATGGCGGGCCGCGTGAGCGACTGGTACTTCATGAACGGCAACACACTCGAGGGCGTCCGGGAGCAGGTGGCCGAGGTCGGCGGCTACGCGGCGCAGAGCGGCCGGCGCATCCGCTTCGCCGTCAACGGATTCGCCGTCGTCCGGGACACCGAGGACGAGGCGGTCGCCGTGGTCGAGGAGATCATCGCGAAGGCCGACTCGGCCAAGGTGCACGGCTTCGCGGAGGCGGTCCGTCAGGCGGGCCGATCGACCCACGACAAGAAGGGCATGTGGGCGGACAGCGACTTCGCCGACCTCGTGCAGTACAACGACGGCTTCCGCACGGGTCTGGTCGGCACTGCCGAGCAGGTGGCCCGCCGGATCGTCGACTACAAGCGCGCGGGCGTCGATCTGTTGCTGCTCGGCTTCCTCCATGTGCGCGAGGAGGTCGAGGCCTTCGGGCGCCGGGTCATCCCGCTGGTGCGGGAGCTCGAGGCCGAGCTGGAACCGACCACGGACATCGACCGGGACGCCGACCCGCGGCTCACGCTGTCGTCCACCGGCCGGTAGCCGCTCCCTCCGGCGCGACACGCCGGTAGCGCTGTCTGCCTCAATATCGGATCAGCGCTAGACGGGCGGATACGGTCGCATCGTGGACCCGGTACGCAACCCCTACGCACCCGGCGCCGGCCAGCGACCGCCGGAGCTGGCCGGTCGCGATCGGGAGCTGGAGGCGTTCGACGTCGTCCTGGAGCGAGTGGCGCGCGGTCGCCCGGAGCGCTCGCTGGTCCTCACCGGTCTGCGTGGCGTCGGCAAGACGGTGCTGCTGAACGCCCTGCGGTCCTCTGCGGTCCGCCGCGGCTGGGGCACGGGCAAGCTCGAGGCCCGACCGGACCACGGACTGAGGCGACCGCTCGCAGCGGCGCTGCACCTCGCCGTCCGGGAGCTTGGTGTGCGGCAGCGGGAGGAGGCCGACGAGGTCCTGGGTGTGGTGAAGTCGTTCGCCCTGCGGGCGAACGAGCCCGGCGCGAAGGTGAGGGACCGTTGGCAGCCGGGGATCGACGTCCCGGCGGTCTCCGGCCGCGCCGACTCGGGTGACATCGAGATCGACCTGGTTGAGCTGCTCAGTGACGTCGCCGGGCTGGCCGCGGCGGCCGGCAAGGGTGTGGCCGTCTTCATCGACGAGATGCAGGACGTGATGCCCGACGACGTGTCGGCGCTGTGCGCGGCCTGTCACGAGCTCAGCCAGCAGGGGCTGCCGCTGATCGTGTTGGGCGCCGGCCTGCCGCACCTGCCCGCTGTGCTGTCGGCGTCCAAGTCGTACAGCGAGAGGCTGTTTCGCTACATGCGCATCGACCGGCTCGACCGGGCTTCGGCGGACCAGGCGCTACAGGCGCCCGCCAAGGACGAGGACGCCGAGTACACCCCGCAGGCGCTGGACGCCCTGTACGCCGCCACCGACGGCTACCCCTACTTCGTGCAGGCGTACGGGAAGGCCGCCTGGGACGTCGCCCCGCAGTCGCCGATCACGGCTGCGGACGTGGAGGTCGCGGCCCCGCAGGCGGAGGCCGAGCTCGCGGTCGGGTTCTTCGGCTCGCGCTACGAGCGCGCCACACCGGCCGAGCGGGAGTACATGCGCGCCATGGCCGATGTGGGCGAGCAGTCGGACGACGGTGCCGTCCCCACCTCGGCCGTCGCGGAGCTGCTCGGCCGCAAGCCGCAGTCGCTGTCCCCGGCGCGGGATGCGCTGATCAAGAAGGGACTCGTGTACTCGGGTGAGCGCGGCAGGATCGCCTTCACCGTGCCGCACTTCGGGCGCTACCTGCGCCAGCACGCGGGTGACTGTTGACTAGCTGTGGCCCGTTTCGCCCGCGCACGAGGTCGGGGCTGTCGTGCGGTGACCCAGCGGACGCCGCCGAGGTGCGGGACGTTGCTGAAATCATCGGCCGAACAGGCGCGCGAAGAACCCTCGGCCCGGAGCCGAACTCTGCGCCCTCTCGTGGCCGGGGCACCGGTCCTTTGACGGCACGGTCCGCATCACCGCGTCGACGTGCTGACCGCAACCTGCCCACGTCGTCTTGCCGCACGTCTTGCACTTCACCGCTCTGCACATACGTCATCTCCTCCCCGCCCACGATTCGTCCTGGGCCATCCCCCTTGCCTATACCCGGCAGGGTATCAGAGACCGTTGCCCGGTGGCCGGTCGGTACTGGGTCAGCGTGTGTCAAAGGTGGCCGGATGCAAGGCTTGGGTGTGTGAGCGGGGAGCCCGACCCCAGGGGGACGCGCCGAACGAGCCGAATGAGAAGGCCCGGGGCGGCGAGGGCGTCCGCGGTGATCACCTCCCGACGGACCGCCGACAAGCTGCTCGGCCCACCCCGCGTCCCCGCCGGGACCGTCATCCGCCAGCCGCCCCCCGAGCTGGTCCCACAGGTGGTCGCCCACCGGGGATCAAGCGAGACCCACGCCGAGCACACGCTCGGCGCCTACACGCGAGCGATCGAGGCCGGTGCCGACGCGCTGGAGTGCGATGTGCGCCTGACGGCGGACGGGCACCTGGTTTGCGTGCACGACCGGCGGATCGACCGCACCTCCAACGGCACGGGCAAGGTCTCGACCCTCGAGCTGGCGCACCTCGAGGGGCTGGACTGGGCGTCGTGGAAGCTCCAGGACGCCCAGGGCGGGGACGGTGACGGCTCCGATGAGGTGCCCGACCGCGACCACGGCCGGCTGCTGACCCTGCGGCGCCTGCTGTCAGTGGTCGCGGACTCCGGCCGACCGGTCGAGGTGGCGATCGAGACGAAGCACCCGACCAGGTACGCCGGTCAGGTCGAGCAGGAGCTCGTCGACGTGCTCGACTACTTCGGATGGGCCCGTCCCCAACCGGGGAAGCGCTCGCGGGCGCGCGTGATGAGCTTCTCCGTGCGGGCCCTGCAGCGGGTGCGGACCATGGCTCCGGGTCTGCCGCTGGTGCTGCTCATGGAACGCCCCTCCCGGCGCTTCCCGAACGGCCGCCTGCCCAGGGAGGTGACGACGGTCGGCGTCAGCGTCGACGTGCTGCGGGACGACCCCTGGTACGTCGAGCGGGTGCTCGAGGCCGGCAACGCCGTCCATGTCTGGACGGTCGACGAGCCGGCGGACGTCCGGCGCTGCCTCGCCCTCGGGGTCGAGGCGATCATCACGAACCGGCCCGCAGCCGTTCTGAAGCAGCTGGGCCGCGGCTGACCGCTCGCCGTTGATCACGCAAGGTCACGGCGTGACGGGAGTGGCGGCGTCCGGTGTGACGTGGTCCACGCCGAGTCACCGACGGTGTTTGCCTCCCGCACCTGCCGGGTACACCATGTGCGGCGACGGACAAGCGAGGTACGGGAGGTGGCTGTGTCGACCGCCGCGTCCTTCGATGCCTTCTGCGAAGTACCGCAGCGCGGTGGCGCGCGCAGCCTCCGCGTCCGACACCGGGCCGCCGCCGTCCCGGCCGCCCGGCGAGAGGTCCTCGAGGATCTGGCCGGCCGCGTCGACGCGGAC
>JASBSH010000269.1 GCA_030149025.1 Actinomycetales bacterium
GGCCCTTGAGGACGGCCACGGTCTCCTTGGCGGTGGCGATCGTGCGCTCCGGCGGTCGCATCTTCGTCAGCTGCGACCGGCCGATCACCGCGAGCAGGCCGGCCAGCAGCATCAGCACGCCGAACACGATGAGGAACGACGCCCACGTCGGCAGGCCCGCTGCCACGAGGCCGTAGACCCCGGCGAAGCAGAGCAGCAGGAACGCGACGGCGGCGAAGAACGCGGCGGCGCCGAGCATTCCGGCGCCGACCCCTCCCCTGGCCGCGTCACGCTTGAGCTCGCTCTTGGCGAGGGCGATCTCGTGACGGACCAGGTCCGAGAGGTCCTTGGTCGCGTCGGCCACGAGCTGCCCGATGGTGCGCTCCTCCGCCACGTCCGGCTCCCTCCTGGCTCAGCGCCTGCTCCTGCCCCCGGCACGTCGCGGGGTGCGGGACCGAGCCTAGTGCGAAGGGATCATGACGCACGTTCGATCAGCGTGGCCAGTACAGCCAGGGCTGCTTGAGGTCGAAGAACTCCGGCTCGCCCAGGCTGAGCTCGTCGAACTCGTCCATCTGCTGCTTCAGCTCCGGTGGCGGTTCCTTGCGCTCGCCCTCCCGCGCCTCGGCCTCGGAGGTGAAGTAGATCGCCGTCGTGTAGTACCCGTCGCCGTGGCCGACGGTGATGCTGCCGATGACGTCCGGTCGGTAGGCGGACCAGTCCGTCGCATCCGTGGTCATCAGCTCGAGGGCCCGCCCGGGGTCCCGGGTGCGCCCCTGCATCACCTGGACGAAGCCGGCCTCGTCGGGGTTGCCCAGCACGTCCGCGGTGACGTCACTGCTGTCCCGGAACGTGGCTTCGCCGCCTTGGAGCAGCTCGGTGACCTTCGCCCACCACTGCCCCTGCTCGGGCCGGTTGCTGTTGCGGCGGGCGAGCTCCTCGGACTCGAAGCGTGCGAGCAGGACGAACCTGCCGTCGTCCGTCACTCCCGCGGTCGAGCCGAGCCAGCCCCGGGCTCCGGCGGCGAGGTTCACCGCCCAGTCGTCAAGCGTGTCACGCAGCTCGTGGGCATGCTGCGTCCGGCCCTGGATCACCTGGACGAACATGACGCCTCCTTCCGGTCGACAGCGTCAGTCGCATGACTCTCCGGCGTCGAGATCCGACCGATCGACGGTACGGCTGCTTCGGGCAGCGGTCGATAGCCCGGAGGGGCCAGACCCCTCAGCTGTTCCCCGGGTCCTCCGGGGCGGCGTCCCACAGGTCGGGAACGGAGTCGGAGTCCGTGTCCCGGGTCTCCTCCTCCTGAATCCGGCGGTAGTGGCGGTTGCGGGTCAGGAGCACTGCGCTGCCGAGGATCGCGGCGATCAGGGAGCCGGCGAGGATCCCTGCCTTCACGTCCTCGTCTCTGACGCTGCCGATGCCGAAGGCGAGCTCCCCGATCAGCAGCGACACTGTGAAACCGATGCCGGCGAGGAGGGCGACACCCAACATGTCGACCCATGTGATGTCCGAGTCGAGCTCTGCCCGGGTCAGCTTGGCCACCACGAATGTCGTTCCGAGAACACCGGTGAGCTTGCCGAGGACCAGGCCGAGGATCACCCCGATGGCGACGGTGTCGGCCAGGATCGTGCCGAGCCCGCCGGCCCCGCCGATGTTGACCCCGGCCGCGAACAGTGCGAACACGGGGACGGCGACACCCGCGGACACCGGGCGCCACCGGTGCTCGAACCGCTCGGCCAGGCTCTCCTGCTCACCGTGCCGGGTCATCGCGGGGACGGTGAAGCCGAGGACTACACCCGCGATCGTGGCGTGGACGCCGGAGCGGTACATCAACGCCCACGCGACGAGCGCGAGCGGGATGAGCAGCCACCACGTGGTGATGCGGCGCTGCACGAGCGCGGCGAACACGACGATCGGCACGGCAGCCGCCGCGAGGGCCACCAGGTTCAGGTCGTCGGTGTAGAAGACCGCGATAATGGTGATCGCAAGCAGGTCGTCGACCACGGCGAGTGTCAGCAAGAAGGACCGCAGGCCGCTCGGCAGGTGCGAGCCGACCACGGCCAGCACTGCCACGGCGAAGGCGATGTCGGTGGCCGTCGGGATCGCCCAGCCGCGCAGGGCACCGTCCCCGGCGCCGAGGTTGACCAGGACGTAGATCACCGCGGGCATGGCCATGCCGCCCACGGCGGCCAGGATCGGGACGGCGGCGCGCGCGGGGTCGCGAAGGTCGCCGGCCACCATCTCGCGCTTGAGCTCGACGCCCACCACGAAGAAGAAGATCGCCAGCAGTCCGTCGGCGGCCCACTTGGCGAGATCGAGGTCCAGACCCAGCGCGACCGGGCCCACGGTGGCTGCCCGCATGGCGTCGTAGCCCGCGGACCAGGGCGAGTTCGCCCAGATGAGCGCGATCGCTGCGCCGAGGATGAGCAGTGCGCCGCCGACGGTCTCGGTGCGGAGCGCGTCGGCGACGAACTTGACCTCAGCCCAGCGGGCAGGGCGTCCGAACAGGGGGGAGGTGCTTCGGTTGGTCTGGCGATCGCTCACGAGATGGTCTCCCACGGGTAGGTGGCAGCGGCTGCCGACCAGACTTCCCGGCGCACCGCCGCCACCTTATGCCGGGGTCACCGGGTGCCCTCTGGCAGGAGGGTGAACGCGCTGACGTGAGCGGGCCGGACGACGGTGAAATGACGCCGATCGAAGGTGGCGATTCGCTGGATGCCCAGGCGCTCGGCGAGGGCGACAAGAGACGCGTCGGTGCCACCGAGGCGGAGGTCGGCGTAACGCTCGGCCAGCTCGGCCATGCGAGCAACGTCGGCAGTGGTCAGCTCGGTCAGTTGCAGTCCATCCGGCCGAAAGTCGCGGAGGAACCGGACCTCGGCTTGGGGCCCGCCCCACTCGCCGAGCAGGTAGCAGGCCTCTGCGAGCACGGTGGGTGGGACGAGCAGCGGCTCGTCGACCGTCTCGAGCAGCCGCGCCGCGGCGTCGTGGTTAGTGTCTGCGGCCCTGCCGGCGGCGACGAGGACGTTCGTGTCGACGAGGATCACTCGCGGCCGAAGCCTCGCTGCAGGTACTCGTCAGTGCGGGTGGAGAGGTCCTCTGGGCCACCGTGTACCGAGCCGATGAAGCCGAGCTTGCGGCGCGCAGGCTGCTTCATCGTGTCTTCGGCCGGCGGATGTACCTCTTCGGCTGCCTGTACCACGTGCAAGCGCTGACCAGGCCGTACGCCATGGCGACGCAACTCGGCCAGCAGCTCGGCTGCGTCCTCGGGGACCGTCAGGTCCCAGCCGTCGGCGGAACTCATGATCCCAGGGTATCCGGCTTCTGGGCGATGGGCCGAACCATCGCCAGCTCCCGGCCACGGAGTGTGCCGGCTGCAGCGAGGCCACCGGAAGGGCGCTGCGCGGATTTAGTCCTCCTGCGCCTTCGGCTGTGAAGCAAGCTTGTCTGTGATTAGACGCATGACGGTGGTGTCGGCGAGCGTGGTCACATCACCGACCTCCCGGTTCTCCGCCACGTCCTTGAGCAGCCGTCGCATGATCTTCCCGGACCGCGTCTTCGGCAGCTCCGCGACGATCATGATCTGCCGAGGCTTGGCGATCGGCCCGATCTCCTTCGCGACGTGGTTGCGCAGCTCCGTGGCGATGTCCGGGCCCTCATCCGCGCCGCCCCGCAGGATCACGAAGGCGCACACCGCCTGCCCGGTCATCTCGTCCGCGGCGCCCACGACGGCGGCCTCCGCGACCTTCTCGTGGGACACGAGGGCGGACTCGATCTCCGTGGTGGACAGCCGGTGGCCGGAGACGTTCATGACGTCGTCCACCCGGCCGAGGACCCAGATGTCGCCGTCGTCGTCCTTCTTGGCGCCGTCCCCGGCGAAGTAGACGTCCTCGAAGCGGGACCAGTACGTCTCCTTGTACCGCTCGGGGTCACCCCAGATGCCGCGCAGCATGGCCGGCCACGGCTCGGTGAGCACGAGGTAGCCACCCGAGCCGGTCGGCACAGGCTTGCCCTCGTCGTCGTAGACGTCGGCGACGATGCCGGGCAGCGGGACCATCGCCGACCCCGGCTTGGCCTCCGTGACACCTGGCAGCGGGCTGATCATGATGGCGCCGGTCTCCGTCTGCCACCAGGTGTCGACGACCGGGGTCCGGTCGCCACCGATGACCCTGCGGTACCAGATCCACGCCTCCGGGTTGATGGGCTCGCCGACGCTGCCGAGGAGGCGCAGCGACGACAGGTCGTGCTTGGCCGGCAGCTGCTCACCCCACTTCATGACGGTTCGGATCGCCGTGGGCGCCGTGTAGAGGATCGACACCTTGTACTTGGCCACGATCGCCCACCAGCGGTCACGGCCGGGCGTGTCCGGCGTCCCCTCGTACATCACCTGCGTGGCGCCGTTGGCGAGCGGGCCGTACACGGCGTAGCTGTGTCCGGTGACCCAGCCGACGTCCGCGGTGCACCAGTAGACGTCGGTCTCCGGCTTGAGGTCGAAGACGTTCTTGTGGGTGTAGGCGCACTGGGTCAGGTACCCGCCGGTGGTGTGCAGGATCCCCTTCGGCTTCCCCGTCGTGCCGGACGTGTAGAGGATGAACAGCGGGTGCTCGCTGTCCACGGGAGCCGCGGTGTGCTCCTCGCTGGCGGCCTCGATCGCGTCGTGCCACCACATGTCCCGACCGTCGGTCCAGTCGACGTCCTGGCCGGTCCGCCGGACGACCAGCACGTGCTTCACCGTGTCGGCGCCCTTGGCGATCGCCGCGTCCACGGCCGGCTTGAGCGCCGACGGGGTGCCGCGCCGGTAGCCGCCGTCGGAGGTGATGACGACCTTGGCCTGCGCGTCGTTGATGCGGCTGTTCAGCGCGTCCGCGCTGAAGCCGCCGAATACGACGCTGTGCGGTGCGCCGATCCGCGCACAGGCGAGCATCGCGATCGCCGCCTCGGGGATCATCGGCAGGTAGATCGCCACGCGGTCGCCGCGTTCGACACCGAGCTCGGTCAGCGCGTTCGCGGCCCGCTTCACCTCCCGGGTGAGCTCCGCGTAGGTGTAGGACCTGGTGTCGCCCGGCTCGCCCTCGAAGTGGATCGCCACCCGGTCGCCGTTGCCGGCCTCAACGTGCCGGTCCAGGCAGTTGTAGGCCGCGTTCAGCTGACCGCCGGCGAACCACTTCGCGAACGGTGCGTCGCTCCAGTCCAGGGTCTGCTCGAAGTCCTTGGACCAGGTGAGCAGCTCACGTGCCTGCTTCGCCCAGAAGCCTTCACGGTCCCTCGCGGCCTCGTCGTACAGCTCCTTGGTCGCCACGGCCTGCGCCGCGAACTCAGGGCTTGGCGGGAACCGCCGATCCTCCTGCAGGAGGTTGGACAGGGCTGGGTGGTTGGGCTGACTAGGCCGGCTCGGCTCGCTCGTCATCGTTTCCTCCGCATCGGTTGGCGGCAGTGTGCACGGTGCTTCCGACACTAGTGAGGCACGTCACGGGGGGACAGTGCGGTGGTGCGCCGGGCTGTGAGCGGTGCCGTCCCGTCGACGGACGGCCCGGATCGTCGGTGTCGTACAGGGACGCGGCGCGTCTCGAAGGTCCCACTGGGTGGCATCACGCCAATCCCACGCGAGCACAGGGTGGCCCTGCACCATGAGGTCTGGTGCAGGGCCACCCTGCGCTGACTGCGGGGAAACGGCTAGTGCGACGTTGCCTTCTCGGCTCCCGCACCGGTGAGCGAGCGGACCTCCATCTCGGCGGCCTTCTCGTCGTGGTTCGGGGACGGCTTGCCGGTGATGGTCCCGAGGTAGCCGAGCAGGAACGCCAGCGGGATCGACACCAGGCCCGGGTTCTCCAGCGGGAACCAGGAGAAGTCCACCGAGGTGTTCTTGATCATCGACAGGCTGGCTCCGGTCGCAGGGTCCACCTTGCCGCTGACCACCGGGGAGAAGGCGATCAGGAGGATGCAACTGGCCAGGCCGCCGTAGATGCTCCACAGCGCACCGCGGGTGTTGAAGCGGCGCCAGAACAACGAGTAGATGATCGTCGGCAGGTTGGCGCTGGCCGCCACCGCGAAGGCCAGGGCCACGAGGAACGCGATGTTCTGGTCGATGGCGAATGCGCCGCCCACGATGGCGAAGACGCCGATCACCACGACGGTGCGCCGGGCGATCTTCACCTCCGCGTTCGGCGGGATGTTGCCGTCCTTGATCACGTTCGCGTAGATGTCGTGGGCGAACGAGGTCGCTGCCGTGATGGCGAGTCATGCGACGACCGCAAGGATCGTGGCGAACGCGACCGCGGAGATCAGGCCGAGCAGCAGCGACCCGCCGAGGCTGAAGGCGAGCAGCGGCGCGGCGGAGTTCGCGGCACCGGGAGCGGCCTTGATCTCCGCCGGGCCCACCAGCGCGCCGGCGCCGTAGCCCAGCACCAGCGTGAACAGGTAGAACAGGCCGATCAGCCAGATCGCCCACACGACGCTGCGTCGTGCCTCCTTGGCGTTCGGCACCGTGTAGAAGCGCATCAGAACGTGGGGCAGACCGGCGGTGCCGAGCACCAGGGCCAGCGACAGCGAGATGAAGTCGATCTTCGTCAGGGTGCTGACGCCGTACCTGAGCCCGGGGTCGAGCAGACCACCCGCGTTCTGCGCCCCCTCGGACGCGGCGGTGTCCACGGCCCCACCGAGGACCGCGGAGAGGTTGAACCCGAACTTGGCCAGGACCCACACCGACATCAGGGCGGTGCCCACGATGAGCAGCACGGCCTTGACGATCTGGACCCACGTCGTGCCCTTCATGCCGCCCAGCAGCACGTAGGCGATCATCAGGAGGCCGACGACCGCGACGGTGACGTACTGACCGGCCAGCGAGTCGATCCCCAGCAGCAGGGCCACCAGGCCACCGGCGCCGGCCATCTGCGCCAGCAGGTAGAAGAAGCTCACGGCGAGGGTCGCCAGCGCCGCCGCCATCCGGATCGGCCGCTGCCGCAGCCGGAAGCTCAGGACGTCGGCCATCGTGAACTTGCCGGTGTTGCGCAGCAGCTCGGCGACCACCAACAGCGAGACCAGCCACGCGACGAGGAATCCGATCGAGTACAGGAAGCCGTCATATCCGTTCAGTGCGATCGCGCCGGCGATGCCGAGGAAGCTCGCGGCCGACAGGTAGTCACCGGCGATCGCAGTGCCGTTCTGGGGCCCGGTGAACGACCGGCCGGCGGCGTAGTAGTCCGCCGCGGTCTTGTTCGAGCGGGACGCCCTGAGGACGATCCCGAGGGTGGCGACGACGAACAGCGCGAAGATCGCCAGGTTGATGGCGGGGCTGCCGACGTCGGTCGCGCCGGCAGCGAGGACGGGCCCGGAGGCCGGGACGGGACTCATCGGATGGTGCCCTCCTCGACGTGCTCACGCAGCCGCTCCGCGGCGGGGTCGAACTTGCGGTCCGCCCAGCGGCGGTAGGCCATCGTGATGGCGAAGGTCGAGACGAACTGGCCGAGGCCGAACAGCAGGCCGACGTTGATGTTCCCCCAGACCTTGATGCCCATGAAGTCGGGTGCGAACGCCGCGAGCATGACGTAGAGGAAGTACCAGACCAGGAACAGGACGACGAGCGGGAAGATGAAAGTCCGGAACCGGTGGCGCAGGTCGGCGAACTCGCGGCTGTCCCGGACGACCTGATGCAGGGTCGGGCCACCAGCGGCCGGTGCCCGCGTCGGGGGATCCGTCGTGGAGGGATCCGTGGTGGACACATGACCTCCCAGGGGTGAACGCGCGCCGGAGGCGGCGTCGAGGCGAGTATGGACATGAGCACTGTGACTCTGCTCACGTCGGTCTGGAAGGTTCGCCACACCGCTTTCGATGGGCGGTCAGCCCTGTCGCCGTGCGGACCCGCCCGGCGCGACGAACGGTCGGGACGCAGCGACGAGCGGTCAGGCTCGCCGGTCGACGGAGACGCCCTCAGGGGCGTGCAACCGCACCATGATCCGGCCCACTCGCGCCGGGACACGTCGCTTCGTGAGCAGCGAGACCCCGACCATCACGGCGAAGGCCAGCGGCACGGTCCAGGCGGCGGGCTGGGCGAGCAGTGCACCGGCCCACCCGTCGTACGGCCCGCCGAACATCGTCAGGGTCACCGCGGCGCTGGCCGTGGCGCCGCCGGTCGCCAACCCGGCGATGGCGCCCGGTGCGGTCAGCCCGCGCCACCAGATCCCGAGGACCAGCAACGGGCAGAACGTGGACGCGGCGAGGGCGAACGCGAGACCGACCGTGTCGGCAAGCCCGACCCGGGTCGTCGACAGGCTGAGCAGCAGCGGCACGAACACCGTCAGCACGGTCGCGACCCGGAAACGGCGCACCGACGTGTCGGCCCCCGCCCGGACCGGCGGGTGCCCGGGACGCAGGGCGTCCTTGTGCAGCAGGTCCTGGCTCAGCACCCCCGCGACGGACACGACCAGCCCGGAGGACGTCGACAGGAACGCCGCGAACGCCCCGGCGACGAGCAGCGCGGACACCAGCTCACCCCACGGGTCGGGCAGCAACCTCCCCGGCAGTGCGAGGACGACGGTGTCCGCCCGCCCGGTGAGCAGCAGGTCCGGTGTGTAGATGCGACCGAGCGCGCCGTAGATCGGCGGGAACAGGTAGAACGCCCCGAGCAACCCGATCACGACGGCTGTGGTGCGGCGAGCGGCCCGCCCGTCCGGGTTCGTGTAGAAGCGCACGAGAACGTGCGGCAGCCCCATCGTCCCGAAGAACAGCGCGAACACGAGCGAGTAGGTAGCGTACAGCGGATGGTCCCGGCCGCCCGCCCCCGACAGCGGCTGTGCCCAGTCCGCGCCGGTGCTCGCGCTCACCGGTTCCGCGTGCGGCACCGGCTGCCCGGCCGGGACCTCGACGACGGACCCCGACCGGACGACGACACGCTCGCCGGGCGCTAGGCGCAGGTCCCCGTTGAGCTGAGTGACGGCGTCCGGGCCCCTCGTACCCGGTTCACCGCCGTCCTCGGTGACGGGCCCGACCTCGCCCTCGACGTACAGCGTCGTCGGGACCTCGGCCACGAGCGTGACCGTGGCCGGCAGCGTCGTGCGCACGTCGGTCCTGCCCGAGGGCAGGCCCTGCTCGGCCGGGTTGGGGGCGCCGTCGGCGCTCCAGGCCAGGAGCAGGAAGGCGACGGGGAGCGCGATCGCGGTCAGCTTCAGCCAGTACTGGAAGGCCTGGACGAACGTGATCGACCGCATCCCACCGGCCAGGACATTGAGGACGACGACACCCGCCACCAGCGCGGCGCCGACGGTCGGCGAGAACCCCGTCACGGTGCGCAGAGCCAGCCCGGCGCCCTGGAACTGGGGGAGCAGGTACAGCCAGCCGATGCCGACCACGAGCGCTGAGGACACCATGCGGACGGGCCTGGACGCGAGCCGGGACTCGGCGAAGTCGGGCAGCGTGTAGGCGCCGGAGCGGCGCAGCGGCGCGGCCACCAGGACCAGCAGCACGAGGTAGCCCGCGGTGTATCCGAGGGGGAACCACAGCATGTCCACGCCACCGGCGAGCACGAGCCCGGCGATACCGAGAAAGCTTGCGGCGGAAAGGTACTCACCGCCGATCGCGGAGGCGTTCCAGCGCGCAGAGACCGTACGGCTCGCGACGTAGAAGTCGCTCGTGGTGCGCGACAGCCGGAAGCCGATCGACCCGACCGCGACCGTCGCCGCGGCGACCAGCAGGACGGCGAGCCCCCCGGCGAGCGGGTGGAGGACGGTCGCGCTGCTGCCCATCGCCGGTCAGCGTCGCTCGACCAGGTCAGCGAAGTCGCGCTCGGCGCGCTCGGCGGCATGCACGTACGCCCAGGCCGCCACGACGAACATCGGGTAGGCCAGCACGCCCAGCAGCAGCCACGGGAGCGGGACGCCCAGAACCTCGACACGCCGCAGCGCGGGGGCGAGCGCGAACAGCACGGGCAGGGCGCACAGGGAGACGACGAAACCGCCGAGCACGCCGAGAGCGAGCCGCAGCTGGCTGCCCACCAGGGCACGCATGTAGACCTCGCCGATGCCGGTCTGCTCGTCGATGTCGTCGACGGCACGGCGCGGCTGGGAGGCGGTGGCGCGCATCCGTGGGCTCGTGACGCGGACCCTCTGCGGCCCGGGGGACTGCCGGTCGGGAGGTGTCATGGCGCGCTCGGGGCTCGCCGGTCCCTGCCCACGTGGCGTAGACGCACCAGGCGGTCGCGCAGCTGGCGGGTGTGCCGGCGGCTGACCTGCAGCACGTCGTCACCGAGCCGCACCGAGCAGCGACCACCGTCCATGCGGACCTCGTCGACGTGGGCGAGCGCGACCAGCGTCGAGCGGTGGATGCGGACGAAACCCGCTGCTGCCCAGCGCTGTTCGAGCGCGGTGAGCGGTACGCGGATCAGATGGCTGCCCGTGTCCGTGTGCAGGCGGGCGTAGTCGCCCTGAGCCTCGACGTACCTCACCGCCGACCTCTGCACGAAGCGCGTGACGCCGCCAAGCTCGACCGAGATCGTCTCGTCGTCGTCCACCTGCGGTGCCTCGGCCTCGAGCACACGGCGCACCGCCTCCGCGAGGCGCTCCGGCCGGACGGGCTTCATGAGGTAGTCGGTGGCCTGCAGCTCGAAGGCGTCCACGGCGTGGGCGTCGTAGGCGGTCACGAAGACCACCTGCGGTCGCTGGGCGAACCGGCTGAGGACCCGCGCCAGGTCCAGGCCTGACAGGCCCGGCATCTTGATGTCGCAGAACACGACGTCCACCCCACCGGACTCCAGCGCGACGAGCGCCTGCTCGGCGCTGCCGGCGGTGCGCACGTCCCCGATCCGCCGGTCCTGCCCGAGCAGCCAGGCGAGCTCCTTCAGGGCCGGCACCTCGTCGTCGACGACCAGCGCCCGGAGGGTCGGCTGGTCCTCGGCGGCTCGGCTCACGCGGTGAGGGTACGACGGGGGTCAAGGCGTCGTCCCCCGTCGTGTCCAACGTGTGGACCGGTTGGCCGGGGTGGGACTCTTCCCGGGGGCCGGCGCGATCAGCCGGCGTGCACGCCGGGACTGAACTTCGGCACGCGGAACCAGACCTTCGTCCCGGCACCGGGACCCGTCTCCACCACCAGCCCGTGGTCGTCGCCGAACACCTGGCGCAGCCGGGCGTCGACGTTGCCCAGCCCGATCGAGTCCGCCTCCGACTCACCGGCCAGCACCCGGCGCACCAGCTCGGGGTCGGTGCCGAGCCCGTCGTCCTCGACGCAGATGAGTGCGTGCGACCCGACGTCCTCGGCCACGAGCGTGATCAGGCCGACGCCCGACTTGCCCTCCAAACCGTGCCGAACCGCGTTCTCCACCAGCGGCTGGACCGCCAGGAACGGCAGGACGACCGGCAGCACCTCCGGCGCGATCAGCAGCCTGACCTCCAGGCGGTCGCCGAACCGCGCCTTCTCCAGCACCAGGTACCGCTCGACGTTCTGCAGCTCGTCGGCCAGGGTCGTGAACTCCCCACCCCGGCGGAAGGCGTACCTGGTGAAGTCGGCGAACTCCAGCAGCAGCTCGCGGGCACGCTCGGGGTCCGTCCGGACGAACGACGCGATCGCGGCGAGGGAGTTGTAGACGAAGTGCGGGCTGATCTGCGCCCGCAACGCGCGCAGCTCGGCCTCGATCGCACGCGTGCGGGACCGGTCGAGCTCGGCCAGCTCGATGTTCGCCGACACCCAGCGCCCCACCTCGTCGGTGGCCCGGACCAGGCCCGCGGAGGTCTGGGTCCCGTAGGCGGCGAGCGCCCCGACCACCTTGTCGTCGCACACCAGCGGGACCACGACCGCGTGCTGGATCGGGCAGGACGGCTTGTCGCACGCCACCTCGCGCGGTCCGAGGACCGCCGGCCGGCCGCCGTCCAGGACATCCGCCGCGTGCTCGGCGGCGGCAGCGGAGTGCTCCGCCGCGCCCGCGCCGTCCCAGGCCAGGGTCCGTCCGGCGACGCTGAGCGCCACCGCGGGAGTGCCGAGCAGCGCACGCAGGTGCCGCGCGGCCTTGGCCGCCCCGGAGGGCGTCAGCCCCTCCCGCAGATGCGGCGCCGCCAGCGACGCCGTGTGCAGGGTCGTGAAGGTGGCCCGGTCGACCGGCGTGCCGAGGTCCGCGCGGCGGCGGAGGGTGCGCACCGCGAGCAGGAGGCCGGCCGCCAGCAGGACGGCGGCGACCACGGCGGCCTGGGTGCCGGTCACGGGGCAGAACCTAGCGGTCCCTAGGCTCGGTGGTCGTGATCCTGTCCGACCGCCCCGACCTGCTGCTCGATCTCGCCGGACTGCCGGGTGTCGACGACGCCGTGCAGGAAGCCCGGGACGCGTGCGAGCGGCTGCGCTGGCACCCGGCGATGCGCCGCCGCGCCGCCGAGGTGCGCGTCGAGGCCGGTGTGCAGGCGGCCAGGGCATCGGCCGCGCTGGAGGGGGCCCGGCTGCCGGCGGAGCTGGTGCGTGACGCCGTCCGGGGCGCGGCCACGCTGCCGGCCGACGCCGTGGGCGCGGTGGTGCGTGGCGCCGTCCGGGCACAGGCGGAGAGCGAGCACCTGGCGACGGGAGGAGCGCGGGCGCTGACCTCGGCTCCGTGGCAGGCGCTGGCGCGACTGCAGGTCGCGGCGGCCGCCGACCTCCTCGGCCCGGAGCAGCTCGGCCGGCCCCGGCGAGGCGACGAGGTGCCGGTCGACGACACCGTCCTGGCGGGCGTCGATGCCCCGGGCGCGCAGGCGATCTCGGCCCGCCTCGAGGCGCTGAACGGTCTGCTGTCGACACCCACCAAGGCCCCTGTTGTGGTCCTGGCCGCCGTCGCCGAGGCGGAGGTGCTGTCGCTGCGCCCGTTCCTCGCCGGGAACGGCGTCGTCGCGCGGGCGCTGTTCCGCTCGCTCGTCGTCGGGCAAGGGCTGGACCCGATGGGTGCGGTGGTGCCCGAGCTGGCGCTGCTGACCGACCCGGGCGGGTACGGCACCGCGCTGCGCGCGTACGGAACCGGGACGGCGCAGGGCCTGGCCACCTGGATCGTCTACGCCGCGGGGTCGGTCACTCGAGGTGCGGAGCAGGGAACCGCGGTTGCCGATGCCGTGCTCGCGGGGCGGTTCCCCCGGCAGGAGTGAGGCTTTCGGCTCACGGGGCTCGTGAGGTCACCGGCTCCTCGTCGGCTTCTCACCGGCTTCTCACCGGCAAGCGAGGGCGACGGAACGTGCCAGCCACCCGGACAGCACCGCCGGGTCGGTCGGGAGGTTGCCGGCGTCCTGGCCGTTGACCGCCAACCGCAGGTCGTCACCGGCCGCGGCGCGCTGTGCCGCGGCGGTGCAGCGTTGCACGTCGACCGTGAGGTTGAGGTTCAGCCCGCTGCGCGGGGGCAGATGGACCGGGCTCGGCGGATCCGTGACGATCTGAGTACCGGCCGGCCCACGGATCTCGAGATCGATGTCGGTGTCCCCCGGGTTCCGCATCTGCAGGGTGAGGGTGCCGTCGTCCCTCGCTCGCGTGGACCAGATCTCGATGCCTTCGGGGTTGGTCTGGCACAGGACCTGGACGATGTCGGCGTTGGCGCCGTAGGGCCCTCTCAGGGCGGGAACGGTGCGGAGCCTGCCGTCCTCGGTGCGAACGCGCAGGTCCAGACCCTGCGGGGGAGCGCTGGCGCAGTCGAGCCGGACGCGCGCGGGGACAGTGACCGAACGGCCCGGGAGCACCTCGGGGGTCTGCTCCAGCGTCATCCCCCAGATCCCCTGGCCTCCGGTGAACAGCACCTCCTCGAGCGTGACCGGGTCCTGGCCGACGTTGAGCACCTGGATGGAAAGCCGCCCGTCCTGGCCGCCCCGCGGCTGCATGTCCATCCCGGCGAACAGGCGGACGGCGGCCATCCGCTGTTCGGCCTGACGCTTCCCCAGGATGCTGCCGGTGATGAGCCCGGCGACAGCGGCGCCGACGGCGAAGGCCGTGAGCAGGCCGGCGTGACGCCGCAGACCGCCGAGTGGTCCGCGGGACCCGGCGCCGGGCTCGGTGGTTGGCTCGGTGGTCGGTTCGACAGCGGTGGGGACGGGGGTGTCGTGGTCGGTGACGATCGTGACCGCACGGGCATGCGAGAGCTGCGGGCCGGCGTCCGGCTCCGAACCTGGGGAACCGAGCACCTCTCGGCTCATCCGCACCCCCTGCGACGCCCTCTGCTCCATAGTGCACCGCGCGGGGTGCGCGCGGGTGCCGAGCCCAGCAGGACAGCGGCGCCCTCCAAGGAGGACGCCGCCGCCGTCACGGTTCAGCCGGTTACCAGGCGTGCACAATCGCGGCGGGCGAGGCGTTGGCCTTGCGCCGCCGGGTCCCGACGAGGACTAGTCGCACGTGGGTACCTGCTGCTCCGTGCGGTTCACCCTCCCCCGTAGGGGACGACGAGCCGTCAACCCCTTTGGTACCCGGTATTTGCGCGATTGTGAAGACGTGATTGGCCCATTGACGGGGAGGGCCGGGTCAGACCCGGCGCCGGCGTGAGGCGTACCAGGCCAGGCCGGCGGTGGCAGCCCCGGCGCCGATCGCCGCCGTGAGCCCCGGTCGCTGACCGGGAAGGTCGCGCAGCCGGCGGCGGAGGGCGACCGGATGGGTGAAGTCCAGCACCGGCCACCCGCGCGCGAGGGCCTCCCTGCGCAGAGCCCGGTCCGGGTTGACGGCGTGGGGGTGGCCGACCTCCTCGAGCATCGGCAGGTCCGTGATGGAGTCCGAGTAGGCGTACGACGAGGTGAGGTCGTAGCCCTCGGAGCTCGCCAGCTCCCGGACCGCCTGCGCCTTCGCCGGTCCGTAGGCGTAGAACTCCAGCTCGCCGGTGTAGCGGCCTTCCTCGATCACCATCCGCGTCGCGACGACCTTGTCGGCGCCGAGCAGCTCACCGATCGGCTCGACCACCTCGGCTCCGGAGGAAGACACGATGACGACGTCGCGGCCCGCCTGAAGGTGCTCGGCGATGAGGTCGGCCGCCTCGCTGTAGACCATGGGATCGATGAGGTCGTGCAGGGTCTCGGCGACGATGTCCTTGACCTGGCCCACGTCCCAGCCCGTGACCAGCGCCGACAGGTAGGCGCGCATCCGTTCCATCTGGTCGTGGTCCGCGCCGCCCACCAGGTACACGAACTGCGCGTAGGCGCTGCGGATGACGGCGCGCCGGTTGATCAGCCCGCCGGCGTAGAACGGTCGCGAGAACGCGAGCGTGCTCGACCTGGCGATGATCGTCTTGTCGAGGTCGAAGAACGCCGCTGCCCGCCCGCTCACGTGCTCAGGATATGAGGTGTTCGTCCCTGCGCGGCGACCAAGATCGTGCGTGACCCTCGGTCCACAGGTGCGTGTCGTCGTCCGGTTGTCCACAGATCTCGGTCCGGCCCTGGTGGGCGAGCGCGTTTCCCCGTTGGGTGTAGCCGTGGAAGCAGAGCGATGGGAGTCCGTGCTGCTGGTCACGCGGGTTCAGGCGCTGGTGGACGTCGTGACGACGATCTGCGCCGCCGTGGGGCTGCGGGCGCAGGTGCGCCCCGACCTCGAGCGGTGCGGCGGTGCCTGGCTCACGGCGCCGTTGGTGCTGCTCGGTGAGGACGCCGCCGCCCTCGGCGTCCCGGTGCGGCGGCCTGGCCTGGTGGTGGTGACGACGTCGCCGGGGGAGCGGTTCTGGCGGACGGCCCTCGAGAACGGTGCCGAGCGGGCGCTGGTCCTGCCCGCCGACCAGGAGCTTCTCGTGGGGCTTCTCGCCGAGGTGGCCGACCCGAGCCCGCGGCGAGCGACGCTGCTCGGGGTGCTCGGCGGTCGCGGCGGGGCGGGGGCGTCGACGCTTGCTGCTTGTCTCGCTGTCACTGCGGCAGCGGGCCGGGACGTGCTGCTCGTGGACGGCGACCCGCTGGGGAGCGGTCTCGACGCGCTGTTCGACGTGGTCGGGGAGGGTGGGCTGCGATGGTCGGACCTGGACGGTTTGGAGGGTCCGGTCCGTGGGTCGTCGCTCAGACAGGCACTTCCGTTCGTGTCCGGGGTGGCGTTGCTTTCGTGGGGCTGCGGGCCGTCCGAGGAGCTGCGGCGGGAGTCGGTCGAGGCGGTGCTGGACGCGGCCCGCAGGCATGCGGACCTGGTGGTGGTGGACCTGGCGCGGTCCTTCGGCCCGGCGGGGCTTGCCGCCGTGGCGGCTCTCGACACGTTGCTGCTCCTGGTGCCTGCCGAGGTGAGAGCGGTGCTGTCCGCCGCGCGGGTGCTCGCTCGCGTGCGGCCGCTGGTCCCGGACGTGCGGCTTGTGGTCCGCGGGCCTTCTCCCGGAGGCCTGGACGGCGAACAGGTCGCCTCCGCCTTGGACCTTCCGCTCTCGGCGTGGCTGGCGCCCGAACCCCGGGTCGACCGCGTTCTCGAGCGCGGGGAGCTGCCGGGGAGGCGCGGGTCCCTGATGCGGTTCTGCGCCAGTCTGCTCGAGGGCCTGGTTGACGTCGATGGGGTCGGTGTCGCCGGTGCCGCATTCGGTGCGCCCAGCATCGCGGGGGCGGTGGCATGAGGCGACGTGCACACCGGTCGGCATCCCTTGACAGGTCGCCCGAATTGCTCGAGCAGGTGCGAAACCGTTTGGTAGACGCGGGTATCGGTGCTGAACCGGAGGCCGTCGCAGCCGCCCTGGGGCAGGTGGATCGCCCGCTGGGGGCCGCCGGTGTGCTGGCGCGGGTTCCCACGGTCGGGGCGGCGCTGACCGGTGCGGGTCCTCTGCAACCACTGCTCGACGACCCGGCGGTCACCGATGTGCTGGTGAACGGACCGGGGGAGGTGTGGGTCGACCGGGGGTTCGGTCTCGTGCGTTCTGACCCGGTGGTGAGAGACGAGCAGGAGCTTCGTGCGCTCGCCGTGCGCCTCGCCGCTTCGAGCGGACGCCGGCTCGATGACGCCAACCCCTACGTCGACGCACGGTTGTCCGACGGCGTGCGCCTGCACGCCGTCCTGCCACCGGTCTCGCCGAAGGGCACTTTGCTCTCATTGCGCGTCCCCCGTCGGCGAAACCTGACGATGGATGACCTGGTGGCGTGCGGGTCCGTCCCGGAGGCCTGGTTTCCGGTGCTGGAAGCGGTTGTCCGGCAGAGGCTGTCGTTCCTGGTATCGGGTGGCACCGGGTCGGGGAAGACGACGATCCTGTCGAGCCTGCTCGGCATGGCCGACCCGACCGAGCGCGTCCTGCTCGTGGAGGACGCCGCCGAACTGAGACCCGCTCTGCCGCACGTCGTCCGGCTCGAGGCCCGGCACGGCAACGTGGAGGGTGCCGGCGAGGTGACCCTGCAGGACCTGGTTCGTCAGTCGCTCCGGATGCGGCCGGACCGGATCGTCGTCGGCGAGTGCCGTGGCGCCGAGGTGCGTGACCTGCTCACGGCGCTCAACACCGGTCATGAGGGAGGGTGCGGAACCGTCCACGCCAACGCCGCAGCCGACGTCCCCGCGCGGCTCGAGGCATTGGGAGCGTTGGCCGGCATGCCGCCGCCGGCCGTGGCCAGCCAGGCCTCCAGCGCTCTCGACGTCATACTTCACCTGCGGCGGGACGGCCTCGAACGGCGGCTCTGCGAGATCGGCGTGGTGCAGCGGTCGGGCGACTCCTTGGCGGTGACCGCCGCCTTGAGGATGGAGAGGGCTGCAACCGTGCGGGGGGTCGCCTGGCCGGTTCTGGCCGAGCGGCTCGGCTTGTCGGTGGCGTCGCTCGCATGAGCGGGGTGGCTGTCGCGTTGCTGGTGCTGGCGGCCGCCTTGCTGGTGCGTCCGTCGTCGGCTCGGCGGCTGGGGCGCCTGCGTGCGCTGCGCGACTCGAAGGGAGCGGGGGACCGGCCGGCGGAGGTGCGGGTTTCGTCGCCGGTCCGGTTCGGTCCGCGCGCGTCGGGTTCGACCGTGCGGTGGTTGCGCCGGCGTGCCGGTGGGGCATCGACGGTCGAGCCCGCGCAGTCCGTCGCCGAGCTGGCGGCGCTGCTCAAGGCCGGGCTGCCTGCGAGGCAGGCCTGGCAGCACGTCGCGTCAGGGGCCCATCCGGGACGAGGGTGGGACGACGTCCTCATCGCGGCGGCCGGCGTCGCTTCGATAGGAGGAGACGTCGCCGAGGCCATCCGTCGCGCCGCCGGCGGGTGCTCGGATCGGTTCGAGGTGACCGCCGGGCTGGGGCTGGCGGCCGCCTGGCAGGTGGCCGACCGGACGGGGGCGCCGACGGCCGACGTGCTGCACCGACTGGCCGAGAGCATGAGGTCACAGGCGGACGCGCGAGGGGCTCGCGCTGCTGCGATGGCCGGGCCGCAGGCGACCAGTCGCGTGCTGACGTGGTTGCCCCTTGGTGGCCTGGCTATCGGACAGCTGATCGGGGCTAACCCGGTTGCTGTCCTCCTCGGCACCGGCGTCGGCCGCGTGTCCCTGGTCGTCGGCGCCGGCCTGGCGCTCGCTGGCGCGGTGTGGACACGGCGGCTCGTGCGCTCCGCGACCGCCGGTCAGTCGTGATGCCGCCGGCACTGGTCGTCGCTGCCCTCGTGCTGTTGGCTGTTCTCCTCGGTTGGCCCTCGGCCGGAGCGCGGTTGGCCCGGCTCACCTTGTCAGCGGCGAAGGTGGGCGTGACGGGTGGCAACACGGGCGCGGACGACCGGCTGGTGTCGGTGTACGACACGTCCCGGCCGGGCGCCTTCCCGGGGGAACCGACCCGCGACGTGGACGCGCCGCTCGTTCTCGACCTCGTGGCCGCCGCCCTGGCGGCTGGCGCGACGCCGCACGACGCGATGGAGATCGTGGGGCTCGCGGTTCAGGGGTCCACAGGCCTATCCATGCGCGAGGTAGCCGCACGGCTCAGGCTGGGCAGCGAGTGGAACACCGCCTGGCGCGACGCACCCCGTCGGTTGGAGACGCTACGCCGCACCTTGCGTCTCGCCGCGACGACCGGAGCACCTGCCTCCGCCCTGCTACGCGACGCCGCTGAGGACCTCCGGCGTCGTTCCTCGCGAGAGGCGCAGGCAGCAGCGGGGCGGCTGGGTGTGCGGATGGTGCTCCCACTCGGGCTCTGCTCTCTTCCCGCTTTCGTGGCGTGGGCGGTGGTACCGGTCGTGATTTCCCTTGCCGGGCGGGTGCTCGAGGGCTGACCGGACTTCCGCAGACCCATGTGCCGACGTGAACGTCGGGGCCCGGGGCCTGCGGGAACGTCGGGGCCCGCGGCCTGCGGGAATCGTGCTGCACTCTCGGTCCACAGGCATGGTCTTTCAGGCAGTTGTCCACCGATCGGGCTGCTGCCCTTCGCTGTTCGGCGCGTGACGGGAAGGCTGAGCTCGATGCGCCGGATACACGGTCCGGTCCTGAGTGAAGGAGCGAGATGTCTTCCATGCCAACGAAGGCCGACCTGGAGGCGGTCGACGACACCACCCCCGTGAGCACCTCAGACTCAGAGGAAGGGGCGGAAGGGGCCGTTCGGCGGCGGCCGAGGGTCAGGAGCATGAATGACCTGGGGATGGCCACGGCGGAGTACGCCGTCGCCACGTTGGCGGCCGCTGGGTTCGCCGGTCTGCTCGTGGCCCTTCTGAGCAGTGGCGAGGTTCGCGGAATGCTGCTCGCCATCGTCAAGAAGGCCCTGACGCTCGGGTGAACAGGTGCATCGGCGAGGACGACGGCAGCCGGAGCGACGACGGCAGGGTGCCGGTCGCCGGCAGCAGGGCCGACGACGGCAGCGTGACCGCCGAGCTCGCAGTCGGGCTGACCGCTGTGGTCATCGTCCTGAGCAGCCTTGTGTCGTCGGTCCTTCTGGGGCAGTCCCAGATCCGCGCCGTCGACGCCGCTGCCGCCGGTGCCCGGGCAGCCGCGCGTGGCGAGACCGATGGGCAGGTGGTCGGTCTCGCCCGCCGGCTGGCCGGGACAGGTGCTCGAGTCACGGTGAGCGAGCAAAGCGGCATGATGCTGGTGGAGGTGAGAACCCCTGTTCGGCTGCCACTTCCGGGGACGCCCACAGTGACTGTCATGGGCAGTGCCTCTACGCCTGCGGAGGCGCACATCGGTGGTGCACCGTGATGGGTCGAGTGGTGCTCGGTGGCGAAAGAGGCTCGGGGACGATCCTCATGCTCGCCCTCTGCGCCGTCGTGACGGTCGGTGCGCTGGCAGCCGCGCTCCTCGCGGCTGCGGCTGCGACACGGCACCGCGCCGAGACGGCTGCCGATCTGGCTGCTCTCGCCGCGGCGGATGTGGTCCTCGGCCGTCGCGTCGGCGACCCCTGCGCTCTGGCGGCGAAAGTGGCGTCCCAGAACGGCTCTCGTCTCACGAGCTGTCGCACGACGCCGTCAGGTGCCGTCGTCAGCGTCACCGTCCGGCCGCCGGGGATGCTCGCCACCCTCGGGGACGCGGCGGCATCGGCACACGCTGGCGCTGCTCCCGCGGGCAACCGGCCGTGAGACGGGGGCCGATCTCACGGAGAGACACGGTCCGGCCGCGCCGACTGGCGCTTGTCGAGAACGGCATTCCAGGCCGATGTGCCGACGGTTTGTCCACAGGGTCGGACTCGGCGGGCGAGGATTGTCGGTGCTTCCTCGTACTGTTGTTCGCATGAGAAGGGCAGTGGGGGCCGACACCGCGACCGGCGCGGAGGACCGCCGGTCCGCGACCCTGCGCCCGCAAGTCGCTGCGGCGTTGAGCGCCGAGCCTGGCCCCGACCTGGCCGCCGCGGTCCTGCGCTTGATGTCCGGGGAAGGCGACGCCGAGTTGGGGGAGCTCACCGCCAGAGAGCGGTTGGAGATCGTCGCCGCCTGGGACAAGATCGAGTCCTTCGCAAGGGCCGGGAAGCTGACCGCCATCGCCGACCTGGACAGCGCTCTGCACCCCGATGTCGCGGACCTGGGCACGGTAACGGTACGACCGACCGCGAACGAGTTGGCGCCGGTGCTGCGGATCGCGCCGCGCACCGCCTCGGCCCTCGTCGCTCACACGCGGCGAGCCCGTGCCTTGCCGGCCGCGATGGACGCCCTGGCCGATGGGCGGATGATCCCCGGGCACGTGGATGTGCTGGACACCGTCACCCGCGACACGACCCCTGCCGTGACGGTCGCTCTGGAGGCCGAGGCGATCCGTTGCGCCCCCACCAAGACCCGGCAGCAGCTGCACGCCCATCTCGCCAGCAAGGCGGCGGAGTGGGACGCCGAGTACGCCAGCACCGCCGTCGAGCGCGGCACCGGTGAACGCAACGTGCAGCTGCGGCCTTCCCCGCTACCGGGATGTCACCGGATCGTGGCTGACCTGCCGAGCATGGCCGCGTTCGCGACCTGGCACGCCCTCAACGGCATCGCGAAGATGACGAAGGCGACCGGCACCCGCCCCGACGGGAGCGTCGAGGACCGTGGCCTGCCCGCTCTGCGCGCCGATGCCTTCACGGCGATCCTCACCGGACAGGTCGACCCCGCCAACCCATCCCTGGGTGCACCCGCTGACGTGCTGACCCGGCTGGCGCAGGTGCAGGTCGTGGTTGCCGCAGAGACGCTCTCGGGCGAAAGCGACCTGCCGGCGCATCTACCCGCTGGCGGGCCGATCGACCCGGCCACCATCCGCGACCTGGCGGCAAGGGTGCCGTGGCGACGGCTTGTTGCGCATTCCGACACAGGCGTCCTGCTCGACCGGGACACGACGCTTCTCCTTCCGGAGGACGGCGTGGCTCCTCGACTGGCACGGCTCACCGAACCGGTCACCTCGGCTGTGCTGGACTACGGCACCACCCGGTACCGGCCCCCGGCGCATCTGCGTGACCACGTCCTCACCCGTGACGCCACCTGCATCGGCCCCGCCTGCCACCATCCGGCGGCCGGCACGCAGCTCGACCACACCATCAACTACGACGAGCTCGACCCGGACGGGTCGCGGGCAGCGCGAGCCGGTAGCCGGCGGCGCGGTCGAGTAGCCCGCGGGACCACCGCCGACTACAACCTCGGGCCGCTGTGCGTCCGCTGGCACAACGCCAAGACGCACGGCAACTGGCGACTACGACAACCATATCCGGGGCTGTTCATCTGGACCAGCCCCCTCGGACGCACCTACACGAGGACCGCACCGCCCCTCATCCCCGGCTGGACCACACGATGCACGCGCCGCC
>JASBSH010000440.1 GCA_030149025.1 Actinomycetales bacterium
CGTCGCTCACCGCGGGGTCGGTGGTCTGGATCCGGGCCCAGTCGTACAGCCGCTGACCCTTGGCGCCGGGTCCGGCGCTGAGCCGCCGCCAGGACCGCTTCGGTAGCCGCGCGGCCAGCTCTTCGGCCTTGTGGGTGCCGGTGTCGGTGGTGATCTGGTGGTTCTTGGCCACCGCCAGGACGTACCCGACGCCGCGCTGCACGAGGTCGGTACGCAGGGCCGGGGCGTTGCCGTACACCTCGTCCCCGGTGACCCACGAACACGGCGTGCCGGCGTCCAGGGCAGCGGCGATCATCTGTTGTGCCAGCGCTGGTTTGGTGGCGAACTCGACGTCTTCGGGTACCCCGGCGGCGGCGCACCTGCCCGGGTCGTCGGTCCAGGACCGGGGTAGGTACAGCTCGCGGTCGAGGAACGCGTGGCCCCGCTGGGAGGCGTAGACCAGATAGACCGCGACCTGGCAGTTCTCGGTGCGACCCGCGGTGCCGGAGTACTGACGCTGCACCCCGACCGTCGCGGTGCCCTTCTTGACGTCTCCGGTCTCGTCGACGACCAGCACGCCGTCATCGTCGCCCAGATGTTCGACCACGTAGTCCCGCAGATCCACCGCGACCCCGTCGTGGTCCCACGAGGCGCGCGACAGCAGGTGCTGCATCCCATCGGGGCTGGCGTCCCCGACCTGCTCGGCGATCGACCAGCAGTTCACCCTAGGCAGGCCCGCCAACAAGCCCTCGACGAAGGCGCGGGCACGCCGCCGAGGCTCAACCCGAGCAAACCTGGGCGCGACCCGGCCCATCAACTCGTCCAGGCCCTGCTGCCACCGAGCGGGGTCTACGCTATGGCAGCCGGCCACCGGATGATCGTCTGTTGTCTTCACAAACGGGGATCATCAAGCGGTGGCCGTGCCATCTGTGGGAGCGCAACGCCGAAAGGTCACGATCTACGGCTGGAGTATTAACATGAAGCCTGTAGATTTCGTGGAGGCGCCTCCTGTGAGGACGTGCGGGCCCCCGCGTCCGTTGCCCGCATGGCGCAAGGCTTTGACGGACACAGCTCATGCTCATCGCGTGCGGTGAGAATTTTCTGTACGAGTTCAAGGCGCCGGCTTCGCCGGCGCGGTCGGCACGCGCCCCGCTCTGCACCTTCGGCGCCCGCGGGCGCGGCCGGCCAGACAGCACGAAACCTCGGTGAAGGAGTAACAGGAGAAGGATCACCCAGGCTTCGTGCTTGTTCAGTTGTGCAGGAGGGTCACCCGGGGCACGCCCTCTACGCGCCAGACTTCTCAGACCGCCGGCACCGCCGCCGTCGACCCAAGAACCCGGCAGCTACGAGAACATGCCCCGCGTTGTGGCCGCGAGGCACGCAAGACTTCTGCCATGACCACCGACCCGCGTTGGCGTCTCTTGCAGGAAGCCCGGCAACTGATCGCTGACCGGCTCGCCGAGCACGGCGTCAGAGGGGTCGAGTACGTCGCAGCTTTCCCACAAAACGAGACGTGGGTTTGGCTTGGGACCAAGACCGAAGCTCAGCGCGATGCCCTGCTCGCTCATCAAGATCCCAAGGTGGACACCATCAGACAGATCCTCAGCTCCCTCGGTTACCCGACGAACAACCTGACCCATGTGCACTCCACGTCTTCAGTCTCAGCAGACAGTTGACCGCGAGTACGCATCGAGCTGGTTCTACGCCTTGCGGTTGCAGATCCCTTGGCAGCAGTTCGACCGCCTGACAGCCAAATTGACAGCTGTCGCTTGCCAGCGTGATGGGACCACCTCGTTGCCACGAGCATGGGACCACCTGGGGGTGTCAGTGAGCATCGCGGACCTCGCCGTGGTGGTCAACTGCGACGCGCTGGTCTGGCAGGTTTCGCTGCCGGTAGGAGGGGCCCTCGACGATCAGGGTGTGCGCGCCTGAGGTGAGCCGGTCGACTGTCCGGTGACAGATGACTCGGCCCGCGGCGTCGCGCTCGCGCTGACCTGGGCGGGCCTGATTGGTTGGCAGCCGATCGGTTACCCGGTTGTCATCCAAGTTGGCCCACGGGCCTGTTCGATGGTGGGTCTTGCCAGTCAGTCTGGTGTTAGGCGGCACGTTGTCTGACGGTGGGGGCGTCATGCTCGGTGCCGAGCAGGCTTCGGACGGTTGGGGTCTTGATCTCGTGGCGTCGGCGGCATCAGGGTGGTGACGATGTCCTGACAGGCGAGCGGCCCGGCGTGCGATGTTGTGGCCGGGCCGTTCTGACGCGAGAGGGCCTCGCGCTGATGGTGACGGTAGGCGACGACATTTCGACTGTCGAGGTCGATCTGATCGAAGGTCGGCTGAGTTGTCCGGGCTGCGGCGATCGGTTGCGCCCGTGGGGGTTTGCCAGGGTCCGGCAGGTGCGGGCGGGGCTCGATGACGAGGGGCCGGGCAGGACCCGGCATCGTCCGCGTCGGGCCAGGTGCGCGGGGTGCGGGGCCACGCATGTGCTGCTCGCGGTGTCGTTGGCGCTGCGGCGGGCTGATGCGGCGGCGGTGATCGCAGCGGCGGTCGAGGCCAAGGTCGCCGGTGGCCTGGGGCACCGGAAGATCGCGGCGTGGCTGGGCCGGCCGGCCTCCACGGTGCGGGGCTGGCTGCGCGCGTTCGCCGCCTCGGCGCAGGCGATGGTCGAAGCCTTCGCCGTCCTGGTGGCCCGGCACGCCGCGGACGCCGCGGCTGTGTGGCCGGCCGCGGCCCAGGACGTCGGCGGACGGGCGTTGGCGGTGCTGGCCGCCTACGCGGCCGCGGTCGCCCGGCGCTTCGACGTCGGCACGCTGGCGTGGGTACGGGCCGCGATCACGGCCACGTCCGGGCGGTTGTTCAGCGCGTCGTGGTGGGCCGGGGCGGCCCAACACGAACTCACCCTTACCCCCGCCCCGGGAGCCGCGCCAGGGTCGCGCTGAGCCCCCGCGGCGGCCGATCCGCGCCCCGTGCCGGCCGGCTCGTGACCGTCGACCTGACAAGAGGGGATATTCCTGTGCCTGCCACACCGTCGCCTGATGGCCTGACCCGCAAGGACCGGGCAGAGAAGATCGCGTTGTTCCGTTACCAGCTCATCCGTGAGGCCGCCGACAACTCGCTCACCCCGCGTCAGCGCGGGCCGATGGTCCGTGCCCTGGCCGGGGAGCATCCCGGTCCCTTCGGTGAGGTCGTGCATGTCTCGAAGGACACCATCGACCGGTGGATCCCGCTGTGGCGTCGGGGCGGGTTCGACGCCCTCAAGCCGCGGGGACGGACCCAGGGGCCGGTCACCGCGCCGGGGGTGCTGTCCCTGGCCGAGACCTTGAAGCGGGAGAACCCCGCCAGGACGGCGGCGCAGGTCCGCCGGATCATGATCGCCACCCTGGGCGACCACCAGAACGCTCCGTTCCACGCGTTCCGTCCGGCGGCGAGCCCCGGTAGAAGAGCTCCTGCTCGCCGAATCGGCCGTGCCCGTGCCGGTCCACGTGCTCGAAGGAGTCCAGGTTGTAGAAGTCTTGAGGCGTCTGCACCAGCGCGACATCGGGGTCCGAGAAGTACCCGATGGTGTCGGTAAGGAACCCTGAGGAGGCGACGTGGTCGGCGTCCAGCACGGCGATCAGGTCCACGCCCCCGCGCTCGAGCTCTGGCAGTGCCGCATTGATGTTGCCGGCCTTCGCGTGCTCGTGCGTCTCACGTCGGCGATAGTGCGCGCCCAGGTCCCGGGCGAGTACCGCCACCCAGTCACGCTTGCCGTCGTCCAGCACCCAGGTGTCGTGCGCAGGCTGGAGCGCAACGGCCGCCGCGACCGTGGGCAGCAGCACCTCAGCCGGCTCGTTGTAGGTCGGAATGAGGACGGCGACACACAGGTTCTTCGTGTCGGCCGTTTCAGGTGCGCGCTGCGGTAGCGCATCTACGTCCCACAGATCGTGCGTGTAGAGCGTGAGTGACAAGACCGCGTGCACCTCGAGCAGCAGCAGCGGGAGCGCCAGAGCCAGGGTGGCGCCAGACAGCGTCCAGCCCGTACGCCAAGTCAGGTAGGCGAGTGTGCCGGCAATCGTGGCCAGCGCCAGCAGCCGTACTGTCGCTCTGCGACGCGGGCTCTCGGTCGTCGGGAGACCTGCGTTCGGCCAGGCCGGCCACGGCCGCGGCTCCTCTTCGGGAGCGGGCCGTCGCGGCGCCGGCAGCTGTGAGGGAACCGCCGGGCGGTTGTCTGGTATCACCTGCGGTACGTCGGCGCCAAAAGGGGCGAACTGGAGGTCTTCGGGTCAACAACGGGACTTCGTGCCCAGCGGTCCGTACTGAGGGAGACTGGAGCCATGGACCGGCGACGTCACCGGGAGGAGCAGGTCTTCAACGTCGTCACCCCGACGGAGCGGGAGCGGCAGGAGGACACGATCCGGGGGCAACAACGCCGCTACTTCCGGATCATGATCCCCTGCTTGGTGCTCGTCGTGTTCGGGTTCTTCGTCCCCGCCCCGACCCCGCTCCGCGTCGCCGCGCTGGCTGTGGCGGCGGTCATGCCCCCGATCGCCGCCATAGTCGGGTCGAACAAGCCCTACTGAACGCCCGGTCGGTCAGGCGGCCGCTCAGCCGGCGTCCAGCGCCTCCACGGCGCGAGTGAGTGACGCGGTGTGCCGGTCCACGTCGCCCTCCGTCGTCGCAGGACACATCAAGACCATGTTGTGGAACGGCGTCAGCAGCAGCCCGTCGTTGATGGCCGCCAGGTGTAGGTACTGCTGCAGCGCGAAGTCGTCGGCTGCCGCCGCCGCTGCCCCGTCCACCGGCGGCTGCTGGGAGAAGGCGTACTCCGCCCGGCACCCGAGCCGTGTCACGTGCCACGGCAGCTGGTGGGCGTCGATCACCGACTGCACTCCCTGCGTCCACCGTTCCGCCATCACTTCCATGTGCGAGAACGCCTCTGGTGTCAGGACCCCCGTGAGCGTGGCTCGTACCGCCGCCATCGACAGGGCGTTGCCGGCAAGGGTCCCGCCGACACCCCCGACGTCGATGTCCTCGAGGTGGACGGACCTCTGCACCCGGTCAGCGAGGTCCGCCCGCATCCCGAACGCGGCGGCCGGGACTCCACCGCCGATCGTCTTGCCCACCACCACCGCGTCCGGGGACAGCCCCCAGGCCGAGGTGCAGCCACCGGGGCCGGCACAGAGGGTGTGTGTCTCGTCCAGGATCAGGACGACGCCGTGCCGGTCGCAGAGCTCCCGCAACGTCTCGTGGTACCCGGGTTCGGGCAGCACGATGCCGATGTTCGTCATCGCCGGCTCGATCAGCACACAGGCGATCTCACCACTGCCCAGGGCATGCTCCAGCGCGGCGACGTCGTTGAAGGGGACGACGACCGTCGTCTCCGCCGGGTCCACCGGCGGGCCGATGTTCCCGCGTCGGGGGACGACGGCCCCGTCGGCGTCGAGCGTCGCGAAGGTCTCGTCCACCGTGCCGTGGTAGCAGTAGTCGACCATCAGCACCTTCGGCCGTCCGGTGACGTGCCTGGCGTAACGGATCAGGTGCCGGTTCGCGTCCGTGGCGGACAAGGTGAACTGCCACATGGGCAGACCGAACCGGCGGCTGAGCTCCTCGGCCGCGGTGGCGGCGTCCTCGGTGGGCAGCATGGCGGTCAGCCCACGACCGACCTGCTCACGCACCGCCGCGACCGTGGCGGCGGGGGAGTGCCCTGTCATCGCACCCGTGTCCCCGAGGCACAGATCGACGTGGTCGATAC
>JASBSH010000441.1 GCA_030149025.1 Actinomycetales bacterium
TGCTCGTCGACCGCGCCGTCGTCCTCGGGACACCACGCGGCGGTGGCGCCTCGGGCGGTGGCGCTTCCCTTGTCGGCGGTGACGACGGCCCGTCGTACGTGCTGCTCGCCCTCAGCGATTCCGAGGCGCTCCGAATCGCCGACGCACCGCAGAGACGTTGGTTGGGGCTGGCGATCCTGCCCTAGACTTGCCACCTTCCGGCGGCTGTCACCCGGATGGCTCGACGACGGATAGGGCGGGCAAACATGTTCAAGGGCTTCAAAGAGTTCATCATGCGCGGCAACGTGGTCGACCTCGCCGTCGCGGTGGTCATCGGCGCGGCGTTCGGCACAGTGGTCAGCGCGTTCGCGACCGACTTCATCGGTGGGCTCTTGGGCGCCCTCGGTGGCACGCCGAACTTCGACAGCCTCGGCTGGAAGGTCAACGGCAGCACCATCGTCATCGGAACCACGATTACCGCGCTGATCTACTTCCTCATTGTGGCGGCGGCGATCTACTTCCTGATCGTGCTTCCGATGAACATGCTCGCAGAGCGCCGCAAGCGCGGTCAGGAGCCCGAGCCTCAGGCGCCGGCCGAGGACGTGCTGCTGCTTCAGGAGATTCGCGACATCCTGGCCGCCCGCGGCGGGGAGACGTCTCGCCAGATCTGACTCTGCCCTACGGGCGCGGGCTGGAGGCTTGCTCACGGTGTCCAGGCCGTGGTCGACGAACACCCGCGCGGCTGCTCCTGCTCTGCCTCGTGTGGGGAGCCGCGAACTCGATCGCGGCCAGGCGCAGGTGACAATCTGGCCTTAATGCACGAGCTGCTGCACGCGCTGGCGGGAGACACCGAGAACTGCGGCCATGTCAGCCTGGGTGAGCCCATCGGCCCTCAACGCGCGCACGGCCTCACGTCGCAGCGCGGCCGCCTCATCGAGGGCGGCACGCCCCTCCGCATCGCGCTCACGAGCGCGCTCGACCGCTGCGCGCACTTGCTCTGGGAGCCGATAAGACACACGCACGTTCACGTCATCGTCGTCGGTCCACAACGCCGCAAGGTCGCGTGCTGCGTTGGAAATCTCCCCCGCGGTACGCGCCTGGCCCATCGCGACGATGCGGCGCCCTCCCCTCGCGGCGAGGGCGAGGTAAGGGCCGGAATCTCGAACGTCCACCAGCCGCCGTCACGGTAGGCGACAACCTCGTACTCGGTGCTCATGTGCGTTACCTCCATTCCGGCGGCGCATCCGGGAACTCCGCCATGATCTGCCGGATGATCCCGGCGCTAATCTCCTTGTGAGCCGGGATGCTGATCCGGGCACCCCCGCTGGCCCCCTCAAGTATGCGGTTTCGTTGCGATGCGGTTTCCGTGGTGGTTATGGTGTGCCGCTGCTGACGCCTTGCCCTCGACTCTGAGGGTCGAAAATCGGCTGGCACGACCGGCGCGATGTGCGCCTCACCAATGGGGCGGCCGCTCACGCTTCAGTCGCTCGTCGTCGGAGTCGACGGCGTCCGGTTCCTCCGTGCCCCAGCCGCGGTCCTCGTCGTCCGCTGACCGGTCCGGGATCAGCCGCTCGTCCACGGGTCCACTGTCCTGCTCGCTCATGTCGTCATGCCGTCCCACCCACCGTCCGTCCCCGGCAAGTCACACCAACTCACCCGGCAAAGCCACACCGGCTCACCCGGTCCACGGGTGAGCCGGCGGGCGGCCTGTTCCTACTTGGTCTGGTCCTACTTGGCCTGGCCGTCGAGCCATGTCCGGAAGTCGGCGATCTCCGCTTCCTGGGTGACGATTCCGGTCGCCGCGGCTACGCGCAACTGAGCGTGCGGGGCCCGGGACTGGGGCTCGAGGAACTCGATGATGCCGGCCGAGTGGTGCGGAATGATCATCCGGACGAAGGCGACGTCGAACGGCTCACCCGCAGGCACCTGCTTCAGCCTGGCCAGGTCGGCGCGCATCTGCTTCTCCAACGCGGCCATCTCCTGCTGTGCCTCGCGGGGGGCCTGGCGCCGTGCCTGCTCCGGTGTCAGGCCGTACCACTCCTTGAGCCACCTGGTGAACTGGCGCACCTGATTCTGTTGGCTCGAAATGATGTTCTCGGCGTGCGTGCGGATGTCGGGGTCGGTACCACGCTCCAGCTCCAGCTTCGCCATCTCGATCGCGCCCTGGTGGTGGCTGATGATCTCAGCGAGGAACGTCACCTCCAACGCCTTGCCGTCGAGCTTCGCCAGCGTCTCCCCGAAGGCGTACGCCGCCGGCGACGTCCGCTCCGGTTGAACGGACTTCCCCTGCCGGTCTGCCGGCTGGGACTGCGTGGTCGGTGACGTGTCCGCCTGGGTCGCGACCGCGGCGGGACCGGCGAACAGGACGCCTGCGGCGACGAGGGCGAAAGCGACTCGGCCATGCTTGATCGCCATCTTGTTGCACCTTCCTGCTGGGATGGGCCGGCGAACGCCAGCGGGCCAGCAGGAACGCTAGACCGGCACCGCCCCGCCCGCATCCCGAGATGACGGCAGTCACGGTTCGGCTGCGGCCTCCTGCACGGCCTTCACGACGGCGTCCACGTCGGTGAACAGGTCGATGCTCGACTCCGACACGACGTGCCAGCCGAAACGCCGCAGGTGCTCCGCCACCGACAGGTCGTCATCGACGAGCTCACAGGCGGCGTCGACGTCCCTGGTGACTGCTCCCGGCAGCCAGCGGGAGTCGGTCATGACGGCGACGGGCCGGGCTCCTTCGCCACGTACTGCGAGATCGGGCCAGCCGCGGCGCTGGTCGCCCGGCTCGATCTCAAACCCCTTGTCGTGCAGTCTTTTCGCGAGGTCGTCCAGCATTGGGTCGAGCTTGGCGCCGGTACCGGCCGGCGACTGGTCGCCGGTGCCCGGCTGGGCGGTGGCCTGCAGCAGTCGCTGGAGCGCCTGGGCACCCGGCGTGCGCAGCTTCTCGGGGTCGAGGTCGTCGGCGGCGAAGCAGGAGACGACCGTGACTCGCCGTCGCGCCCGGGTGGCACCGACCGTCAGCGCCCGGTCTCCCCCGGCCGCGTCGAGCGGCCCGAAGCGGTGCAGCACCCGGCCCCGGGTGGTTCGCCCGAAGCCGATGCTCAGGATCACTGCGTCCCGGACGGCGTCCTCACAGCGCGGCAGGTCCGTTACCACGAACGGTTCACCCTTCGGGCGCATGAAGAAGTCCATGACGTCGGGGTGCTCGGGCAGCTCCGCCCGCACGGCGTCGGCGATCCGCCGGGCATGGTGCCGGGTGACGGCGAGCACGCCGAGTGACTCCTGCGGTCGTCTGCGGGCATGGTCGAGGACCAGGTCCACGACCCGGCGGACCTCGGCGTCGACGCTCTCGACCCCGCCGTCGGCGTCCGGCCGCCCCACCCCGTCCTCGACGAGCTCGAGCCGGACGCCGCACTGCGCTGCCGGCACGGACCAGGCCGGTGGGCGCGCGGCAAGCGGTGCGAGCTGGGCGGGCATGCGGTGCTGGTGGCTCAGGTCCAGGTTCTCCAGGACGGCGGCCGTCGCCTCGAGCACCGAGG
>JASBSH010000444.1 GCA_030149025.1 Actinomycetales bacterium
CCCACAACGCTCACGCCTGGTCCTCCCTCTTGCGCAAGTGAACGAGATCGAATGCTGTGTCCGAGTCCTGGACCGGCCCTTCCCCGAACGTAGGGGCAGAACGGCGGGACGGCCAACCCCTGTGGCTGGGCTACCGTGACGCCGTGGCACTGCTGATCGACCCGCCCCGCTGGCCCGCGCACGGCCGGCTGTGGTCGCACCTGGTCAGCGACACGTCCCTCGAGGAGCTGCACGCCTTCGCCCTCGCCGCCGGCATCCCACGCCGCGCCTTCGACCGGGACCACTACGACGTACCGGAGTCCAGCTACCACCAGCTCGTGGCGGCGGGGGCGTGCGAGGTGGACGCCAAGGAGCTGCTCCGCCGGCTCGTGGCGAGCGGGCTGCGGGTCCCTGGGCGCGAGCGCCGCGTCCGACAGGTGCCATGACATCGGGGAGCGCCGCAACCGTCGCTGGCGTGCTGCTCGCCGCCGGGGAGGGCAGGCGCTACGGGCGGCCCAAGGCCCTGGTGGTGGACGAGGCGGGGGTCCCCTGGCTCGCGTCCGCGGCGAACGTCCTCCTGGAGGGAGGCTGCAGACCCGTCGTGGTCGTCCTGGGTGCGTCCGCGGCCGAGGCCGAGGCGCTCCTGCCCACCCATGCGGACGCGGTCACGCACGTTCTCGCGGTCGGCTGGCGGGAGGTGATGGGCGCATCGCTCCGGGTGGGGCTGACGGCCGCGGCGGCGCTGCGGCCGCAACCTGTCGCCGTCCTCATCGGGTTGGTCGACACCCCGGGCGTGACGCGCGAGGTCGTCGCGCGAGTCCTGGAGCTCGCGTCACCGGACGTGCTCGCCCAGGCGGCCTACGGGGGGCGCCCCGGCCACCCCGTGCTGATCGGCCGCGACCACTGGCGCGGTGTGTCAGCGGTGGCCGTGGGCGACCGTGGGGCGCGCGACTACCTGCGAGAGCGCGAGGTGGTCCGCGTCGAGTGCGGTGACGTCGGTGACGACCGGGACGTCGACGCGCCCGGCTGACCTCTGTGTGTGCCGGGCCGACGTGACCGCCGTCTTGTTGGGTCCGCCGATCAGGGGCAGTCGGCCCATTCGTCGGTGCCGTCGGTGAAGACCTGCCGCTTCCACACCGGCAGGCGGTGCTTGATCTCCTCCACCAGGTCGGACGCCGCCTCGAACGCCTCGCGGCGGTGGGCGGCCGACACGGCGACGGCGAGGGCGGTCTCGCCGACATCCAGGTGCCCGAGGCGGTGGCTGACGGCGAGGACGTCGATCGGGTGGCGGGCCGCCACGTCCGCCGCCGCCTGCTCGACGACCTCGCCCGCGGACGGGTGGCCGACGTACTCGATCGAGGTCACCGCCCGGCCCCGGTCGTGGTCGCGCACGACACCGGCGAAGGTGACGACGGCGCCCGCGGCCGCGTCGGACACGAGGTCGGCGTGGTCGGTAGCGTCGATCGGGTCGGTCGTCACCAGCGCCCGCACCACTCGCCTTGCGGGTTCGGTGATGCGGGAGGTGTCGCGGTGCTCATGCGTCTTCGTCACGGGCCCAGGGTAGGCCGCAGCGTCCTGTGGCTCACGCCCGTTGCCGTGGGGAGGGTGGTGACCAGGTCCCGTCCCGGATGTGCCGGCCGGCATCTTCACGGCTGTCGAGCGTCGACCAGGTCGTTGATGATCTCGAGGTCCGCGAGGTCATGGGTAAGCAAGGGCACGCGCTCCACGGTTGCGGTCGCTGCGATCGCCAGATCGATCTGCCGGCGACGAGGGTTGCCTCCGCGTCGGACGACCGCGGCGGCCAGCCGACCCCAAGCACGGGCGACTTCGACGTCGATGGGAAGCGGGTCGAACGTCGCCTCGACCGCCGCCAACCGGTCGATTCGGCGCGCCCGTTCCTCGGCGTCCTGCGCGACCAGGACGCCGAAGTGCAGCTCGGTGACCGACGCGACGCTGATCGCCGCCTCTACGTCACCGGGCGCGTCCTCGCCGATCAGCACGGACGTGTCCAGAAGAGCCCTCATCGCCCGAACGGGTCGACCAGCCCAGCCGGGAGGCGGGTCAGGTCGTCGTCGAGCTCCTGCGGCCGGGGGCCGTGCCAGACGCTGGCGAGCGCCGCGCCACTGACCCACCGCTGACGGCGGACCGGCCGCAGCTCCGCCACCGGGCGACCCGCGACCGTGACCGTCAACGTCTCGCCGGCCTCCACGCGACGCAGCACCTTGCCCACGTCGTTGCGCAGTTGCTTCTGTGGAATGACACCCATAAGCTAACGGTAGCACTTCTGCTACCACCCCGGGAGGCGTCGTTCGTCGGGCACGACGCCAGCGGGACGGCGCCGTCCTGAACCGGGATTTCATGATCACCGCGGGGGGGGGGCGGTGGAGGGTCGGTCAGCCGCCGGCGAAGGGCGGCAGCACGTCGACCTGCGTGGCGTCGTCCAGGCAATGAGAGTCGTCGCTGACGGCGACCGCGTCGACGAGCAGCGAGGCGACCTCGAGCACGGGCTCGAGCCGGGGGTGGCGGGCGGCGAGCGTCTTGCGCAGGTACGCGACGTCCGACCCGGCGGGCAGCTCGAGGTTCTCCTCCGGCACCCCCGCGGCCGCCGCCGCCCCGGCGAAGTACCGGACCCGCAGCTGCTGCCCTGACCGCCCGCTCAAGTCACCCTCCGATCGCGCTCATCGGCCGGGCGGGCTTCAGGAAGCCCTCGTCGTCCACGCCGTGCCCGGCCTTCTTGCCCCACATCGCCGTCCGCCAGACGTCGGCGAGGGTGTCGTCGTCGACGCCGTCACGCATCAGGCCGCGCAGGTCTGTCTCGGCGTTGCCGAACAGGCAGCTGCGGACCTGGCCGTCGGCGGTCAGCCGGGTGCGGTCGCAGTCGCCGCAGAACGGCCTGGTCACCGAGCCGATGATGCCGACCTTGCCGAGCACCTCGGCCGACCCGGGACGACGCACCCACCAGGTCTCGGCCGGTGCGGCTCCTCGGGTGGTCGGGTCGGTCGGCTCCAGGTCGAACCGGGCCTGCAACAGACCGAGAATCTGCTCCGCGGTCACCATCGACTCACGCTGCCACGCGCCCTGGGCGTCCAGCGGCATCTGCTCGATGAACCGCAGCTGGTAGCCCTGCTCCAGCGCCCAGTCCAGCAGGTCCGGTGCGTCGGTGTCGTTGACTCCGGGCAGCAGCACCGAGTTGATCTTCACCGGTGCGATACCCGCGTCGGCGGCGGCCCGCGCACCGGCGAGCACGTCGTCCAACCTGTCGCGGTGGGTGATCTGCTCGAACACGTCCCGGCGGAGCGTGTCCAGGGAGACGTTCACCCGGTGCAGCCCGGCCGCGGCCAGACCCGCGGCACGACGGGTGAGGCCGAGGCCGTTGGTGGTCAGCGAGGTCTCGACCGGCTGCCCCGCCGCGGTCCACAGCTCCGAGGTGGCGTGGACGATCTTCTCCAGTCCCTTGCGCAGCAGCGGCTCACCGCCGGTGAACCGGACCTCCTCGACACCGAGCCGCGTCACGGCGATCGTCACGAGCCGGATCACCTCGGCGTCCGTGAGGCCCTGCTCGCTCGGCATCCACTCCAGGCCCTCCGGTGGCATGCAGTAGCTGCAGCGCAGGT
>JASBSH010000445.1 GCA_030149025.1 Actinomycetales bacterium
CCTCGGGGGGCAACCAGACGCTGTATACCGGGCCTGATCCATCAGCCAGCTCCTTCGAACAGAGGTCCCGCGCGTTCCACAGGCAGGAAGCGGGGGCGCAAGGGTGGTCCTGACCAGGTCCGCAACTCAGCTGACCTTCCTGCCGGCTCTCCGTTGCTTATGCTTACTGGTCGTCTCGCGGACGGGCTTGCCGTTCGCCGCCGCGAGCGCCTTCTCCGCGACCCCCTCTGCCGCAATGCCGTCCAGCACGTGGCGCAGGAACCGGCCCGTGTGGCTGACGTCCTCGGCGGCAACGTCCTCAGGGGTGCCCTGGGCGATCACGCGGCCGCCGCCCGAGCCGCCCTCCGGTCCCATGTCGATGAGCCAGTCCGCGCTCTTGATGACATCGAGGTTGTGCTCGATGACGATGACCGTGTTGCCCTTGTCGACGAGTCCCTGGAGCACACCCAAGAGCTTCCGGATGTCCTCGAAGTGCAGCCCGGTCGTGGGTTCGTCGAGGACGTAGACGGTCCGCCCGGTCGAGCGCTTCTGCAGCTCGCTCGCCAGCTTCACGCGCTGTGCCTCACCGCCGGACAGGGTTGGCGCAGGCTGACCGAGTCGCACGTAGCCGAGGCCGACGTCGACGAGGGTCTTGAGATGCCGTGAGATCGCCGGGACCGCCTCGAAGAACTCCGCGGCCTCCTCGATCGGCATGCTGAGGACGTCCGCGACCGTTTTGCCCTTGAAGTGGACCTCGAGCGTCTCGCGGTTGTAGCGGGCGCCGTGGCACACCTCGCACGGGACGTAGACGTCCGGCAGGAAGTTCATCTCGATCTTGATCGTCCCGTCGCCCTGGCAGTTCTCGCAGCGACCGCCCTTGACGTTGAACGAGAACCGACCCGGCTGGTACCCCCGGACCTTCGCTTCCGTCGTCGTGGCGAACAGCTTGCGGATGTGGTCCCACACACCGGTGTAGGTGGCAGGGTTCGAGCGTGGTGTGCGGCCGATGGGGCTCTGGTCGACGTGCACCACCTTGTCGACGTTGTCCAGGCCCTTGACGGTCTTGTGCCGGCCCGGAACCTGACGGGCGCCGTTCAGCCGGTTCGCCAGCACCTTGTAGAGGATGTCGTTCACGAGGGTCGACTTACCGGAGCCGGACACGCCGGTCACGGCGACCAGGGTGGCGAGGGGGAACGACACGTCGATCCCCTGCAGGTTGTGCTCCCGGGCGCCGACCACGGTGAGCTGACGCGAACGGTCGACCGGCCGGCGTACCGCGGGCGTCTCGATCTCGAGCCGGCGCGACAGGTACGCGCCGGTCAGGGAGTCGCGGTGCTCGAGCAACCCCTGGACGGTTCCCGAGTGCACCACCTGGCCGCCGTGCTCACCGGCACCCGGGCCGATGTCCACCACCCAGTCTGCGGTGCGGATGGTGTCCTCGTCGTGCTCGACGACGATCAGCGTGTTGCCCAGGTCGCGCAGACGGGTCAGCGTCTCGATCAGCCTGTGGTTGTCGCGCTGGTGCAGCCCGATGCTCGGCTCGTCCAGGACGTACAGCACACCGACCAGGCCGGAGCCGATCTGCGTCGCCAGCCGGATCCGCTGCGCCTCCCCACCCGACAGGGTGCCCGCCGGCCGGTCGAGGGACAGGTAGTCCAGACCCACGTCGAGCAGGAACCCGAGGCGGGCGTGGATCTCCTTGAGCACGGCCTCCGCGATCTGCCGTTCACGAGCCGTGAGGTCGAGCTGGGACAGGAACTCGGCGCACTCACGGATCGGCAGTGCGCAGGCCTCCGCGATCGACTTGCCCCCAACGAGAACGGCGAGAACCTCGGGCTTGAGGCGGGCGCCCTTGCAGGCGGGGCAGGGGATCTCCCGCATGTAGCCCTCGTACTTCTCCCGCGACCAGTCCGACTCGGTCTCGCCGTGCCGGCGCTGGATGAACGGGATGACGCCCTCGAACCCGGTCGTGTAGGACCGCTCCCGCCCGAACCGGTTCCGGTACCGGACGTGGACCTGGTAGTCCTTGCCGTTGAGCAGCGCCTCGCGCGCACGCTTGGGCAGCGCACGCCACGGCGTGTCGAGGTCGAAGTTCAGCTGGTCGGCCAACCCGCCCATCAGCCGGTGGTAGTAGTCCCCGCTCTTGCTGGAGCCCCACGGCGCGATCGCACCCTCGTTGATGCTGAGGTCCTCGTCGGGCACCACCAGCTCCGGGTCCACCTCGAGCCTGGTGCCGATGCCGGTGCACGTCTCACAGGCGCCGTAGGGCGCGTTGAAGGAGAAGGTGCGTGGCTCGATCTCGTCCAGGGTCAGCGGGTGGTCGTTCGGGCAGGCGAGCCGTTCGCTGAACCGCCGCTCACGCCCCGGGTCGCCCGCGGCGGCGTCCACGAGCTCGACCGTGACCAGACCACCGGCCAGCTCCAGTGCCGTCTCGACCGAGTCGGTCAGGCGTCGCTTGACGGTGTCCTTGACGACGAGGCGGTCGACCACCACGTCGATGCTGTGCTTGAGCTTCTTCTCCAGCTTCGGCGGGTCGGTGAGCGAGACGACCTGGCCGTCGACCCGCGCCCGGGCGAAGCCCTTCTGCTGGAGCTCGGCGAACAGGTCGGCGTACTCGCCCTTGCGGCCGCGGACCACGGGGGCGAGCACCTGGAACCGGGTGCCGGCGGGCAGCTCGAGCAGCCGGTCGACGATCTGCTGCGGGGTCTGGCGGCCGATCGGCTCGCCGCACACCGGGCAGTGGGGCCGCCCCGCCCTGGCCCAGAGCAGACGGAGGTAGTCGTAGACCTCGGTGATGGTGCCGACGGTCGACCGCGGGTTGCGCGAGGTCGACTTCTGGTCGATGGACACCGCCGGGGACAGGCCCTCGATGAAGTCCACGTCCGGCTTGTCCATCTGCCCGAGGAACTGGCGCGCGTACGCGGACAGCGACTCCACGTACCGGCGCTGTCCCTCGGCGAAGATCGTGTCGAAGGCCAGGGACGACTTACCGGACCCGGACAGACCGGTGAAGACGATGAGGGAGTCGCGCGGGAGGTCGAGCGAGACGTCTTTGAGGTTGTTCTCACGCGCACCCCACACCACGAGCTCGTGGTCGACGTGGTGCTTCGTTCGGGCAGGGTTCACGAGGGCCTTCCATCGATGGGCCGGCGACGGGACGGAGCCACGCGTCGATGTTAAGGGGAGCCACCGACAACGCTCCCGGGAGCGGTAGCGTGCCGTCATGGCCGGACATTCCCCGGAGCACTTCGGCGAGAACCCCGCGGTCCGTCACATCCCGGACGCGATCCTCGACCTCTCCGACGACGCGAACTACGACCAGGCGGTGGCGGTGCTCGCGGCGTTGACCGACCGGCTCCTGGACGACGTCAAGAACCTGGACGACGACGCGGTCGGGGCGCCGTCCCTGCTGCCCGGCTGGTCGCGCGGCCACGTCCTGACGCACATCGCCCGGAACGCGGACGGGCTCCGAAACGTCGTGGAGTGGGCGCGCACGGGGGTGGAGAAGCCCGCCTACTCCTCGGTCGAGGCCCGGAACGCCGCCATCGAGGCCGGCTCCGGTCGCTCCGCCGCCGAGCTGGAGGCGGACGTCGACGCCAGCGGTGAGCGGCTCCTCGAGGCGATCGCAGCCCTCCCCCGCGACCGACGCCATGTCTTGGTGCGGACCGGGAGCAGCCGCATCGAGGCACCGGCCCACGACATTCTCTGGTGGCGGATCCGTGAGGTCTGCTACCACCACGTCGACCTGGGCATCGGCTACCGGTTCGAGGACCTGCCCACCCCGGTCCTCATCCGGGGCCTGGACGAGGCGGTCGAGCGGGTGCGCCGCAATGGCGGGCCGCCGCTGTGGCTGGACACCACCGACGCGGTCGCCTGGTCTTCACGCGGCGGGATGTCACCGGACGACGCGGACGGCCTGCTCCAGCACGGTGCCGGTCGTGCTCAGCTCGTCCGCGGCAGTGTCGGGGAGCTGCTTGCATGGCTCACCGGGCGCTCCGAGGGGGAGAATCTCCGGTCCGACCAACCGCTGCCGACGCTTCCCGCCTGGGGATGACGACGCACACCGGGCGCGGTCGGGCCCGGTGATCAGCTGGGCCACCCCTTCGGACCGTGGCTTCCGGCGGGGTAGTCCTCGAGCGGAACCTCGTCCTTCCGCCACGCCTCCAGCACCGGCTCGACGATCCGCCAGCACTCCTCCGCCGTGTCACCGCGCACCGAGAGCGTCGGGTCGCCGTTCAGGACGCCGCTCAGCACCTCACCGTAGGCGGACAGCTCGCCGGGCCCGAGGTCCGCGGTCAGCGTGACCGGCTCGAGCACGAACGGGTCGTCCGGGCCGTTGACGTTGAGGTCGAGGCTCATCCGGTCGGGGCCGAAGCTGATGCGCAACCGGTCCGGCCGCTCGCACCCCGACAACCCGACGGGGATCTTCGGCGCCGGACGGAACCGGATCACCGCCTCCTTGCGCGGCGAGCCCAGCGCCTTGCCGGACCTCAGCCGGAACGGGACCCCCGCCCACCGCCACGTGTCCACGGTGAGCACCACTTCGGCGAGCGTCTCGGTGTTCCGCGACGGGTCCACACCCGGTTCGTCGACGTAGGACGGGAAGGTCCGCCCGTCCAGCTGCCCCGCGGTGTACCGCGCCCGACGGCTGGAGCCGACCGGGTCGTCGTCCCAGATCCGCGTCGCCCGCAGGACCTGCGCCTTGCGGTCCCGCACGTCGAGCGCCGACAGCGTCGGGGGCGCGTCCATGACCAGTAGCGACAGCATCTGCAGCAGGTGGCTCTGGATCATGTCCACCAACGCGCCGGCGCCGTCGTAGTAGCCGGCCCGCCCCTCGAGCCCCAGACTCTCGTCGAAGACGACGTCGACCGACTCCACGTGCTCGGCGGTCAGCACCGGCTCCAGCACCCGATTGGCGAACCGCACCCCCAACAGGTTCAGCACGGTGGACTTGCCGAGGAAGTGGTCCACCCGGTGAACGTGGTCCTCCGGCACCAACCGGGTGACCAAGCGGTTCAGGATGCGTGCGCCGGCCCTGTCCGTGCCGAACGGCTTTTCCATCACCAGCCGCGTCGCCGCCGGAAGCTCCACGTGGGTCAGCGCCTCGCACGCCCGGGCGGTCACCGAGGGCGGCAGCGCGAAGAAGACCGCGACCGGGGGCTCACAGGAAGCCAGCAGACCGCGCAGGTCCTCGACGTCCGTCACGTCGGCCTTCTGGTACCGGGTGTCAGCGAGGACGCCGTCAAGCAGCTCGCCCTTCCGGCCGGCGGATGCGAACGCCTCGCGGACACGGTCGCGCCACCTGTCGTCGTCCCAGTCCTCCACCGAGCTGCCCACGAGGAGCAGCCCCTGGCCCTCACCGGTCGCGAGCAGGTGCGCGAGCCCGGGGAGCAGCAGCCGGTGGGTCAGGTCCCCGGTCGCCCCCAGGATCAGCAGGGTTCGCGTCCGCGCGTGGCCGGAGTCACCGACGTTCGGGGATGTCATCCGTCCACAGTGCCAGCACAACGTGACAGCGGCACGATGACGGCATGCCCCTCAACATCGAGGACTACGCCCTCATCGGTGACTGCCACACGGCGGCCCTGGTGGGGCGGGACGGGAGCATCGACTGGCTGTGCCTGCCCCGGTTCGACTCACCGTCGACCTTCGGGGCACTGCTCGGGGAGAACAGCCACGGCCGCTGGCTCCTGGCCCCCACCGACCCGGGCGCCACCGCCAGCCGCTCCTACCGGGGACCCACCTTCGTCCTGGACACCGAGTGGGAGACGGAGGACGGCGCCGTCCGCGTCACGGACTTCATGCCGATCGGGGACGGGCGCGCGGACGTCGTCCGCAGGGTCACCGGACTGCGCGGGACGGTCCGGATGAAGCAGGAGCTGGTGATCCGGTTCGCCTACGCCACGGCCCTGCCGTGGGTGCGCAAGGTCCGAGGGGACGACGGCCTGATCCGCCTGCTCGCGATCGCCGGCCCCGACTCGGTGGTCCTGCGCGGAGGACCGATGCCGAGGGCGGACCACAGCGCAGGGTTCAACCGGCACGTCGGTGAGTTCACCGTCGCCGAGGGCGTCACCGTTGACATCGTGCTGACCTGGTGGCCGTCCCACCGACCGCACCCCACCGCCCTCGACGCACAAGAGCAGCTGGACGCCACCATGAGCTGGTGGAGGTCGTGGGCCGGGCCGCACGATCCCGGGCAGAGCGACTACGCCGAGTACGTCCTGCGGTCGCTGCTCGTGCTGCGGGCGCTCACCCACGAGGAGACCGGCGGGATCGTGGCAGCCGCCACGACGTCCCTGCCGGAGCAGTTCGGTGGCGTCCGCAACTGGGACTACAGGTTCTGCTGGCTGCGTGACGCGTCCTTGACGCTCGAGGCGCTGCTGCTGCACGGCTACCGGGAGGAGGCCAAGAACTGGCGCAACTGGCTCCTGCGGGCGATCGCCGGGGACCCCGACGACGTGCAGATCATGTACGGGTTGGCCGGTGAGCGTTACCTCCCCGAACGCGAGCTGGACTCGTTGCCGGGGTACCGCGGAGCCTCGCCCGTCCGCGTGGGCAACGCCGCCTACTCCCAGTACCAGGCGGACGTGCTCGGCGAGGTGCTCGTGTCACTGGAGAAGGCACGTCAGTGTGGTGAGACCGAGGACGCCTTCTCGTGGCCCTTGCAGAAGGCCCTGCTCGAGTACGTGGAGGAGAACTGGCAGCGCCCCGACCAGGGCATATGGGAGATCCGGGGTCCGCAGCGGTACTTCACCCACTCACGGGTAATGGTGTGGGCGGCTCTGGACCGGGGTGTCCGGGCCGTACGCGACCACGGTCTGGACGGCCCGGCGGACCGGTGGGCGAAGCTCCGCGACACGCTGCGCGACGAGATCGAGAGCAAGGGGTGGGACGACGAGCGGCAGACCTACGTCCAGTACTACGGCAGCCAGCACGTCGACGCGTCGCTGCTCGTGCTCCCGCAGGTCGGCTACTGCGACCCCGGCGACGACCGGATGCTCTCGACCGTCTCCGCGATCGAGAAGGACCTGCTGAAGAACGGGCTGCTCCTGCGGTATCGCACGGAGACGAACGTCGACGGCCTCCCGCCGGGTGAGTACCCGTTCCTCGCCTGCTCGTTCTGGCTCGTGGAGCAGTACGCGCGCAGTGGACGCGTGGCGGAGGCCAAGCAGCTGATGGACCGGCTGGTCACCTTCAGCAACGACCTCGGGCTGCTGAGCGAGGAGTACGACGTGGCGGGCCACCGCCAGGTGGGCAACACGCCGCAGGCGTTCTCCCACCTGGCCCTGGTCCGCGCCGCCGACGCCATCGACGAGACGAAGCGCGGCGGGCTGCAGCGCTGAGCAGCGCTACACGAACCCGAGTCCCGCGACCTCAACCCGCGATCATGCAGTTCTGCACAGGCGCACGGGTCACCAACCCCGCTCGCGCCACTCCTGCAGGTGCGGCCTCTCGGCGCCCAGGGTCGTCCCCTTGCCGTGGCCCGGGTAGACCCTCGTCTCATCTGGCAGGGTGAAGACCCTTGCCTCAAGGTCGGCCATCAGCGACTCGAAGTCCTCCCGGCGTGTTGTCCGGCCAGGACCGCCGGGGAACAGCGAGTCGCCGGCGAAAAGGTGCACGAGCCCGTCGCCGTCCTTCCACGCGAGCGCCACGGACCCGGGTGTGTGCCCACGCAGGTGCACGACGTCCAGGACCAGGTCCCCGGCCCGCACCTTGTCACCGTGACGCAACCGGTCGTCGACCGGGACGGGCAGAGCGTCGGCGTCCTCCTCCCCAGCCGCCGTGCGGGCGCCGGTGGCCTCGACGACGTCCCTCAGTGCCCGGTGGTGGTCCCAGTGCTGATGCGTGGTCACCACCAGATCGAGGCGACCGCCGTCGTCACCCGGCGACCCGTGCTCCACCATCCGGAGGAGGGCGGGGGCATCGTCGGCTGCGTCGATGAGCAGCTGCGCCCCGGTCGAGGTGTCGGTGAGCAAGTAGCAGTTGTTGTCCAGCTCGGACACCGATACCTGTCGCAGCTCCGCACCCGGCAGCGACGTGACGGTGAAGTGGGTCGAACCTGAGTCAGCCATGACCGCACGGTCTCACACGTCCGGCCCCGTCAGGTCGGCCTCGCCGCCCTGTCGTCCCGACGTGTCTTGGCGAGGCTCGCGACCGCCGTCACAGTCAGGGACCCGACGATGATCGTGAGCGAGAGCCAGATCGGGATGACCGGCGCCCATCCGACCGGCTGGCCGCCGTTGATGAACGGAAGCTCGTTCTCGTGCAGGGCATTCAGGAAGAGCTTTACTCCGATGAAGGCGAGCAGGAAGGCAAGGCCGTAGCTGAGGTACACCAGGCGTTGCAGCAGGCCGCCGATGAGGAAGAACAGCTGGCGCAGTCCCATCAGCGCGAAGATGTTCGCCATCAGGACGAGGTAGGGCTCCCGGGTGAGCCCGTAGATGGCGGGGATCGAGTCCAGCGCGAACACCAGGTCGGTGGTGCCGAGCGCGATCAGCACCAGCAGCATCGGGGTGATGTAGCGCCGCCCGTTCTGCACGATGGTGAGCTTGGTCCCGTGGTAGTCGGGGGTGGCGCGCAGGTGGGTTCGTGCGAACCGGATCAGCGCGTTCTCCTTGAACTCCTCCTCGTCCGACTCCCGCTCGGAGGCGAGCTTCACGGCGGTGTAGATCAGGAAGATCCCGAAGATGTAGAAGACCCAGCTGAACTCGTTGATCGCCACAGCCCCGAGCAGGATGAACACCCCGCGGAAGACAAGCGCCAGGATGATCCCGATCAGCAGGGCGCTCTGCTGGTACTGCCGGGGGACGCCGAACTTGCTCATGATGATGAGGAAGATGAACAGGTTGTCCACCGACAGGGAGTACTCGGTCAGCCAGCCCGCGAAGAACTCCCCCGCGTAGCGCCCACCCGCGAAGAACCACACGCCAAGCCCGAAGATCACCGCCGTCGCGACGAAGAACGCCAGGTGCTGGCCGCTCTCCTTCATCGACGGCTCGTGCGGGCGTCTGCCGATGACGAACACGTCGACGACGAGGAAGACGACTGCGACCCCTACGGTGAGGCCCCACACCCACGGATGGACGTTCATCGGGCTAGCTGCTGCTGCTCGAAGGGCGGCGGCTGGAACGGCAGGACCACAGGCGGACACACCTTTCGGAGGGGTGGAGAAGGGCCCGGAGGTCTCTCCCGCCCGATCGGCGGACCGCGTCCCCGGGCCGCTGGTGACCAGCTGCCGTGATGACGAGGACGACGCGCGGGGATACTCCCCTCCGACGCAGGCCAGCATACCCATCGCTGGCGTCGCCACCGGTCAGGCGTGACCGGCACGCTGCATGCCGCGCAGCTCCTTCTTCAGGTCGGCGATCTCGTCGCGCAGCCGAGCGGCGAGCTCGAACTGCAGCTCCGCCGCTGCGCCGTGCATCTGCTCGGTGAGCTCGTGGATGAGGTCTGCGAGCTCGTCCGCCGGCGCCTGCACGAGCTTGAGGTGCCGCTCCCCCTTCTTCGACCCCATCCCCGGTACCGGGGTCTTTCCCCTGGACTGCTGGCGGCCGCCGCCCCCCAGCAGGTCGGCCGTGTCGGCGTCCTCGCGCGCGAGCAGGTCGGTGATGTCGGCGATGCGCTTCCGCAACGGGGTGGGGTCGACGCCGTTGGCCGTGTTGTAGGCGACCTGCTTCGCGCGGCGGCGGTTGGTCTCGTCGATCGCCTGCGCCATCGCGGCTGTGATGGAGTCGGCGTACATGTGCACTTGACCCGAGACGTTCCGCGCGGCGCGCCCGATCGTCTGGATCAGCGAGGTGCCGGAGCGCAGGAAGCCCTCCTTGTCCGCGTCGAGGATGCTCACCAACGACACCTCCGGCAGGTCCAGCCCCTCCCTGAGCAGGTTGATGCCGACGAGGACGTCGAACTCGCACTTGCGCAACTCCCGCAGCAGCTCGACCCGGCGCAGGGTGTCCACCTCGGAGTGCAGGTACCGCACCTGGACGCCCTGCTCCAGTAGGTAGTCGGTGAGGTCCTCCGCCATCTTCTTGGTCAGCGTCGTGACGAGAACTCGCTCGTCCCGCTCGGACCGCTCACGGATCTCGTGCAGCAGGTCGTCGATCTGGCCCCGCGTGGGCTTGACGACGACCTCCGGGTCGATCAGACCGGTCGGTCGGATGATCTGCTCCACCACACCGTTGCCCCGGCTCAGCTCGTACGGACCCGGGGTGGCGGACAGGTAGACGGTCTGCCCGATGCGCTCCAGGAACTCCTCCCATTTGAGCGGGCGGTTGTCCATGGCGCTCGGGAGCCGGAACCCGTGCTCGACCAGCGAGCGCTTGCGGCTCATGTCGCCCTCGTACATGGCACCGATCTGGGGCACCGTGACGTGAGACTCGTCGATGACGAGCAGGAAATCCTCTGGGAAGTAGTCGAGCAAAGTGTTCGGTGCCGTGCCCGGCCCACGGCCGTCGATGTGCCGTGAGTAGTTCTCGATCCCGGAGCAGGAGCCGACCTGGCGCATCATCTCGATGTCGTAGGTGGTGCGCATGCGGAGCCGTTGGGCCTCGAGCAGCTTGCCATGGCGCTCGAGCTCGGCCAACCGCTGCTCGAGCTCCGCCTCGATGCCGGCGATGGCCCGCTCCATCCGCTCCGGGCCCGCGACATAGTGCGAGGCGGGGAAGACGTACATCTCCTGCTCCTCGCGCACGACCTCGCCGGTGATCGGGTTGAGGGTGTACAGGGAGTCGATCTCGTCCCCGAAGAACTCGATCCGGACGGCGAGCTCCTCGTACACCGGGATGATCTCGACGGTGTCGCCACGCACCCGGAAGGTGCCCCGATGGAACGCGAGGTCGTTGCGGGTGTACTGCATCTGCACGAAGCGCCGCAGCAGCTCGTCCCGGTCGATCTCGTCGCCGACGCGCAGCGGAACCATCCGGTCGACGTACTCCTGCGGAGTGCCCAGACCGTAGATGCACGACACCGACGCCACGACGACGACGTCGCGTCTGGTCAACAGCGAGTTGGTCGCCGAGTGCCGTAGTCGCTCGACCTCCTCGTTGATCGAGGAGTCCTTCTCGATGTAGGTGTCGGTCTGGGCGATGTATGCCTCGGGCTGGTAGTAGTCGTAGTAGGAGACGAAGTACTCGACGGCGTTGTTGGGCAACAGCTCCCTGAACTCGTTCGCCAGCTGGGCCGCGAGAGTCTTGTTGGGGGCGAGCACCAGGGTCGGCCGCTGCAGCTTCTCGACCAGCCACGCGGTGGTCGCGGACTTACCCGTTCCGGTTGCGCCCAGCAGGACGACGTCCTTCTCACCCGCCTCCACGCGGCGCGCCAGCTCGGCGATGGCCTGTGGCTGGTCACCGGAGGGCTGGAACTCGGAGACGACCTCGAACGGCGCGACTCGACGCTGGATGTCGGTACTGGGGCGCATGGCACCACGGTAAGCGCCGCCACCGACAGTCCCATTCCCCCGGTTCGTCGCCGCTCAGCCGGTGATCATGAAAACCCGGCACGGCCAGGCCCACCTCAACCGGTGATCATGGAAACCCGGTTCAGCGGGATTCTCAGGCGCGCATCCGAACCGTCGCAACACACCCGGGATCCGCCGAGCGGTAGACGGCGTCATGCCGCCAACCGGTCCCACGCGGCTCCTCACACATCGGGAACCCGGCGGCCTCGACCCTGCCACTCGCGTCGTCCACCTCCTCGGGGTCCAGCCCCTCAGGCAGGTGCAGACGCAAGCCGTCACCCTGGACGTCGACCCATGCGCCGGGCACGTCCGCGGCGCGGAGCAGTCGCTCGGACAGCCGCTGCACGAGCGCGGCGTCGCTCAGGTCCGGCGCCGGGCCCTCAGCCGGACGCCGGCCACGCATGTTCGCCTCGAAGGGCACCAGACGCTCGTGCCAGACCCGGTCCACGTCAGCCAGCACGGCGTCCGGCTCGCCCCTGTTGTCCAGCAGGACGTCGGCCGCGGCACGCCGCTCATCGTCGGTCGCCTGTGCACGCACACGCGACCATGCGTCGTCCTCGTCCATCCCCCGCGACCGGACCAACCGTCGGACGCGGGTCTGCGCGTCGGCCGTGACCACGATGACGAGGTGGTACCCGGCCCCCATGTGCTTCTCCACCAGGAGGGGCACGTCATGGACGATGATCGCGTCCTGGGCGGCCGCGACCATGATCTCGGCGGTGCGTGCCGCGATGCGTGGGTGGGTGATCCGCTCGAGCACCTGCCGGCGACCCGCGTCGGCGAAGACGAGGGCCGCCAACGCCGGCCGGTCCAGCGCACCGTCACCGGACAGGACGCCGGCGCCGAACTCCTCCACCACGGCGGCGAGGCCTTCGCTGCCGGGGGCGACCACCTCGCGCGCCAACGCGTCGGCGTCGATGACGATCGCGCCGAGGTCGCGCAGCCGCGACGCGACGGTCGTCTTGCCAGCACCGGTGCCTCCGGTCAGTCCCACTCTCAGCACGGCCCGAAGCCTAGGGGCGACGCGACAACGGAGAAGGACCCGGCACCGCGAGGCGCGGTACCGGGTCCCTTCTCAGGCGAACTGCTCGATCTCTCGATCGAACTGCTCGATCAGGAGCCCCCGGTCAGCTTCTCGCGCAGGGCCGCGAGTGCCTCGTCGGAGGCGAGGGTGCCCTCGCCTGCAGCCGGGCTGCTGCTGGAGGAGGAAGTGGACGGCGTGCTTCCGCCACCGGAGGAGTAAGAGGTCGGTGCGGCCTCGCCGGCTGCGCCGGCCTCGGCCTCGGCCTTGCCGGCCTCCTCGACCTGCTTCTTGTGCGCCTCCCAGCGGGCGTGGGCCTCGGCGTACTGCCGCTCCCACTCCTCACGCTGACGCTCGTACCCCTCGAGCCACTCGTTGGTCTCGGGGTCGAAGCCTTCGGGGTACTTGTAGTTGCCCTGCTCGTCGTACTCCTGCGCCATGCCGTAGAGCGACGGGTCGAAGTCCTCGGAGGTCGGGTCGACACCCTCGTTGGCCTGCTTCAGCGACAGGGAGATGCGGCGACGCTCGAGGTCGATGTCGATGACCTTGACGAAGATCTCGTCACCGACGTTGACGACCTGCTCCGGCACCTCGACGTGACGCTGGGCGAGCTCGGAGATGTGGACGAGGCCCTCGATGCCCTCCTCGACGCGGACGAACGCACCGAACGGGACGAGCTTGGTGACCTTGCCGGGCACGACCTGGCCGATCGCGTGGGTCCGGGCGAACTGCTGCCACGGGTCCTCCTGCGTCGCCTTGAGCGACAGCGAGACCCGCTCGCGATCCATGTCGACGTCGAGAACCTCGACGGTGACCTCCTGGCCGACCTCGACGACCTCGCTCGGGTGGTCGATGTGCTTCCAGGACAGCTCCGACACGTGGACGAGACCGTCCACACCGCCGAGGTCCACGAACGCACCGAAGTTGACGATGCTGGAGACCACGCCGCTGCGGACCTGGCCCTTCTGCAGCGTCTGCAGGAAGTTGTGGCGCACCGCGGACTGGGTCTGCTCGAGCCAGGCGCGACGGGACAGGACGACGTTGTTGCGGTTCTTGTCCAGCTCGATGATCTTCGCCTCGAGCTCCTGGCCGACGTACGGCTGCAGGTCGCGGACGCGACGCATCTCGACCAGCGACGCGGGCAGGAAGCCGCGGAGACCGATGTCCAGGATCAGGCCGCCCTTGACCACCTCGATAACGGTGCCGGTGACGACGCCGTCCTCTTCCTTGATCTTCTCGATTGCGCCCCAGGCCCGCTCGTACTGAGCGCGCTTCTTCGACAGGATGAGGCGGCCTTCCTTGTCCTCCTTCTGGAGGACCAGGGCCTCGACCTCGTCGCCGACCTCGACCACCTCGGCCGGGTCCACGTCGTGCTTGATGGAGAGCTCGCGGGACGGGATGACACCCTCGGTCTTGTACCCGATGTCGAGCAGAACCTCGTCCCGGTCAACCCTGACGATGGTGCCGGAGACGATGTCCCCGTCGTTGAAGTACTTGATCGTCTCGTCAATGGCTGCGAGGAAGTCCTCGTCCGAGCCGATGTCGTTGACGGCGACCTGAGGGGTCGTGCTCGACTGCTGGGTGGCGGTGGTCATGTGGTGGGGAGCTCCGATGCGGACTGGGATCTGGACGGGCCGGTCCAGGCTCCCTTTGCCGGTCGCCCGTCGGTTGGACAGTGATGACACAGTTGAACAGCGCACAGGTGCGCCTGTTCCAGCGTAGCGGACCTGATCCGCCGCCCCCAACCCAGCTGATCACTCCCATGGTGCTGCAACGCTGAGCGTGTGGACGCAGGGAACGCAAAGGCGTTGGGTTCCGCCGGGTACCGGCCGGCCGGGCAGGCCGAGACCGTGCGCGCGAACCGCCACTGGTGGGACGCCGAGTCGCGCGTGTACCTGGACGAGCACGGCGACTTCCTCGGCGACGACGACTTCGTCTGGGGACCTGAAGGCCTCCGGGAGGAGGACGCCGGCCTGCTCGGTCCGGCGTCCGGGTTGCGTGGTCTGG
>JASBSH010000272.1 GCA_030149025.1 Actinomycetales bacterium
AGGCGACGTTGGAGCATCCGCGCGCTGCTCCGCGCTGGACCTCCGCCAGCGCCCCGAGATTCGCGTTGTTGTCGACGACGACCGGAGCGCGCAGCCGAGCGGACAGCTGGTCGGCGAGCTGGACCCCCTGCCATCCGGGCATCAGGGTTGCAGAGCCGATCCGTCCGGTGGAGACGTCTACCGGGGCCGGCACGCCGAGTCCGATCCCGAGGACCTCTTGCGGAGAGGAGTCGATGCGCTCGAGCAGGTCGCCCACGAGCAGGGCGGCACGCTCGAGACCGGCGTCAGCGCGGTGGTCCGCAGGCAGGGGCAGTCGCTGCTCGGCCAGGATCTCCTGCGAGAGGTCCGCAAGAGCGACCCTGAGATGGCGGTAGCCGAAGTCCACACCGACGCAGATCCCGATGCCGTGCGCGAGGGACACCTGCTGGGCCCGCCGCCCACTACGGGTGGACGGCCGAGCACTGAACACCCCTGCCGCCACCAGCTCCTTGACGATGTTGGACACCGTTGCCGCCGAAAGGCCGGTCAGTCCGGCGACCTCGACCTGTGTGAGCGCGCCGTAGGTCTTCACCGCCTCCAGCACACGCCCTCGGTTGGCTTCACGAAGTGAAGACTGGGAGCCGGGGGTGGCACCGCTCGCGTGCACGTCGTCAAGATAGCCGCCTGTGTGAGAATGGAGGACGTGGCGCGTGGCGACGGACGGCTGAACCACGACCTCCTACCCGGCGAGAAGGGCCCCCAGGACGCGTGTGGCGTCTTCGGTGTCTGGGCGCCGGGTGAGGAGGTTGCGAAGCTCACCTACTTCGGGCTGTACGCCCTGCAGCACCGCGGGCAGGAGTCCGCCGGCATCGCGGCCAGCAACGGCCAGCAGATCCTCGTCTACAAGGATATGGGCCTGGTCTCCCAGGTCTTCGACGAGTCGTCGCTCAGCCCGCTGAAGGGGCACCTCGCCATCGGTCACACCCGCTACTCAACAACGGGTGCGAGCGTCTGGGAGAACGCCCAGCCCACCCTCGGCGGCACCGCCGGCGGGACGGTCGCACTCGCCCACAACGGCAACCTCACCAACGTCAGCGAGCTGCGGAACATCATCGAGGAGCGTGCGGGCCGCGGCGCCGTGAGCTCCCTGCCGCGCGGCGAGCTCGCCCGGGGCAACACAACCGACACCGCCCTGATCACGGCTCTGTTCGCCGGAGACCCCGACCGCACGCTCGAGGCCACCGCCGCCGATGTGCTGCCGCTGCTTCGCGGCGCGTTCAGCCTCGTCTTCATGGACGAGCACACCCTCTACGCCGCACGGGACCCGCACGGTGTGCGCCCGTTGGTGCTCGGCCGCCTCGAACGCGGCTGGGTGGTCGCCAGCGAGACCGCCGCACTGGACATCGTCGGCGCAAGCGTCGTCCGCGAGGTCGAGCCCGGTGAGCTGATCGCGATCGACGCAGCGGGCCTTCGCTCGCAGCGGTTCGCGCAGCCGACGCCGACCGGCTGCGCGTTCGAGTACGTCTACCTCGCCCGACCCGACACCACGATCGCCGGCCGCAGCGTGCACGCGGCCCGCGTGGAGATGGGACGCCGGCTCGCTCGCGAGCACCGCGTCGAGGCCGACCTCGTCATCCCGACGCCCGAGTCGGGGACGCCGGCCGCCATCGGCTACGCGGAGGAATCCGGGATCCCGTACGGCCAGGGGCTGGTCAAGAACTCCTACGTCGGCCGGACGTTCATCCAGCCCAGCCAGACCATCCGCCAGCTCGGCATCCGGCTGAAGCTGAACCCGCTGCGCGACGTGATCCGCGGCAAGCGTCTGGTCGTCGTGGACGACTCCATCGTCCGCGGGAACACCCAGCGGGCCCTGGTCCGCATGCTGCGGGAGGCAGGTGCGGCGGAGGTGCACGTCCGGATCTCCTCACCGCCGGTGACGTGGCCTTGCTTCTACGGCATCGACTTCGCCTCCCGCGCCGAGCTGATCGCCAACGGCCTGGGCGTCGACGAGGTCCGGGCCGCCATCGGTGCCGACACCCTCGGTTACATCTCCCTGCCGGCGATGATCGAGGCGACGGGGCAGCCCGCCGACCGTCTCTGCACCGCTTGCTTCACAGGGAAGTACCCGATCGAGCTGCCGGACTCCGAGAACATCGCCCATCTGCTGTCCCAGGACGAGCTGCCGTTCGAGGACGTCGAGGGCGTGAGCACGACCGGCGGCGCCCGGGACGCGCTCACCCGCCCCTAGCCCAGCCGATCTGCACAACTGCAAGATCGAGACGCAGTCGAGCCGTGATCTTGCAGTTCTGCACGCGACGGGACCGCCGCGATCACCGGCGCGAGCAGGTCCTGAACGATTCCGATGACCCGCCCGGGCTGACGTCGTGCCGCGTGCGTACGTCGGTCGCCGCTCGGAGACGTACGCGTACCGTGCACCCGATGCACTTCGTCAAACGCGACGCCAGCGCTCCCGAGGGCTTCTTCGAGGTCGAGGCCGCGGGCCTTCGCTGGCTGGCCGAGGTCCCGGGCGGCGCCCCCGTGGTCCAGGTGCTCGACGTGCGTGCCGACAGCATCACAGTCGAACGCCTCCAATCCGGAAGCCCGAGCCGCGAGGCCGCCGAGCGCTTCGGCCGCGCCCTCGCCCGTACGCACGCCGCCGGCGCCGGCTGGTTCGGCGCCCCACCGGGTGCTTGGGAGGGCGACGG
>JASBSH010000448.1 GCA_030149025.1 Actinomycetales bacterium
CGCGACGAGGGTCTTGCCCTCACCGGTCTTCATCTCGGCGATGTTGCCCAGGTGCAGCGCCGCCCCACCCATGAGCTGGACGTCGAAGTGCCGCTGCCCGAGCGACCGCTTGGCCGCCTCCCGGACGTTGGCGAAGGCCTCGGGCAGCAGGTGGTCGAGCTGCTCTCCGTCGGCCAGCCGCGCCTTGAACCGGTCGGTCTCCTCGCGCAGCTCGGCGTCGGTGAGCTTCCTGAAGTCCTCCTCGAGGACGTTCACCTGGTCCGCGTAGCCCTTGAGCTTCTTGAGGATGCGGCCCTCGCCGGCGCGCAGCAGCTTGTCGAGGATCGGCACGCGTTCCACTCCCAGGTCTGTCGGTTCACTGCCGTCGGGTCCGTCGCAGTCGGCGGCCCCGCCGGTCGACACGAGGTCAACACGACATCGTACGCACGCCAACCGGTGGAACGGCGTTGCCGCCTCCCACGTTCCTGGGCAGGGTGTGAGCGTGCAGCGACCCTCGCCCCTGTCCGACGGCGTGGTGGTGCTGCGCCCGCCGGTCCGCCAGGACGTCGACCACATCGTCGGCTGGTGCCGTGACGAGGAGGTCGTCCGTTGGACCACGGAGGTGCCCGTTCCCTATCAGCGCCACCACGCCGAGGAGTACCTGGTAAAGGCCGAACGGGCACGACAGGCGGGCACCGGGTACAGCCTCGTCATCGAGACGGCGGGACAGCCGGTCGGCCAGCTGGGCCTGCGCGTGGAGGGCTCCGGCGCCGAGGTCGGATTCCTGCTGGGTCCCGGGGCGCGGGGCAGGGGGCTGATGTCACGGGGGCTGCGGCTCCTGCTGGGCTGGGCCTTTGACGACCTCGGCCTGGAGGTCGTGCACTGGCGGGCCATCGTCGGCAACTGGGCCTCCCGCCGGGTGGCGTGGGCCTGCGGGTTCCAGGTCGAGGGCCGGGTCCGTGGCCTGGTCGACCAACGCGGCACGCGCAAGGACGGGTGGATCGGGTCCCTGCGCGCCGGTGACCCGATGCGACCGGCGACCACGTGGCTCGACGTGCCCCGCCTGCAGGCGGGGCACCTGCGGCTGCGAAAGAACGACGTGCGTGACGTCGTCCGGATCGTGGAGGCCTGCCGCGACCCCGACACGCAACGGTGGCTGCCCGACCTGCCCCGGCCGTACACGTTCGAGGACGCGGTGGCGTACCTGGAGTCGCTGCCCGAGGCCAACGCGACCGGGGAGGCGGTGTACTGGGCGGTCGCCGACGCGGACGACGACACGCTGCTCGCGCAGATCGGCCTGATGGGGATGCGCCAGGGCAGTCGCTCGGCGGAGATCGGCTACTGGAGCCATCCGGACGCCCGCGGCTCGGGCGTGGTGACGACCGCCGTGCGGCTGGTGGCCCGGCACGCGCTGCTGCCGACCGAGGACGGCGGCCTGGGCCTGGCCCGGGTCCAGCTGCGGGTGGCGCGGGGCAACGAGGCGTCGGCGCGGGTGGCGGAGAAGGCCGGGTTCACCGCCAGCGGCGTCGACCGGCAGGCGGAGCGGCTGCGGGACGGCAGCGTCCGCGACTTCCTGCGCTACGACCTGCTCGTCGATGAGATGGAGCAGGCGTGGGCGCATCCGTCGGCCCTGCGCTGACGGTTTCCGCGCGACGCACGAGACCGGCGTTGTCGCACCTGCCTGGCAGGATGCCCGCCGTGGCAGCAGCCGGGCCGAGGATCATCACCAAACCCGCCTCGCGGGCGGACCTCAGCGTTGCGCAGGCACGCCGTATCGCCCTCGCCGCGCAAGGCTTCACCGACCCGCGCCCCGCCGGGCCGGCGACGATGCGCCACCTGCAGCGGGTCATCGACCGGATCGGCGTGATCCAGATCGACTCGGTCAACGTGCTCACCCGCACCCAGTACCTGCCGCTGTTCAGCCGGCTCGGTCCCTACGACGTGGAGCTGCTGCACCGCGCAGCCGGCAAGGCACCACGGCGGCTGGTCGAGTACTGGGCCCACGAGGCGTCGTTCGTCCCGCCGTCCACGCACCGGCTGCTGCGCTGGCGGATGCGCCGGCACGAGACAGAGGGCTGGTACGGGCCGACGAGGGTCGCCCGTGAGCATCCGGAGCTGCTCGCCGCCGTGGAGGCCGAGATCGCCGCACGCGGGCCGATCACCCCCAGCGAGCTCGCCGTCGTCCTGGACCACGACATGCCGATGCGCGAGGAGCAGTGGGGCTGGAACTGGTCGGTCGTGAAGGGCCTGTGCGAGCACCTGTTCTGGGCCGGCCGGATCAGTCCCGCCGGCCGGACGACGCAGTTCGAACGCCGCTACGACCTCACCGAACGCGTCCTGCCGCCAGACGTCGCCGCCACCGACGACCCGGACGAGGCGGACGCCGTCCGCTCGCTCGTGGAGATCGCCGCACGGTCGCACGGGGTCGCCACCGAGCGGGACCTGCGTGACTACTTCCGCCTGCGTCCGGAGCCCGCCCGGCGTGCGGTCGCCGAGCTGGTCGAGGACGGCGCGCTGCTACCGGTTCGCGTGGACGGCTGGCCCTGGCAGGCCTACCTGCACCCCGACTCGCGGATGCCGCGCCGGGTCCGGGCACGGGCGCTGCTGAGCCCCTTCGACTCACTCGTCTTCGAGCGGCGGCGCACCGAGGCACTGTTCGGGTTCCGGTACCGGATCGAGATCTACGTGCCCCAGCACAGGCGCGTGCACGGGTACTACGTACTGCCGTTCCTGCTCGGGGACCGGCTGGTCGCCCGCGTCGACCTGAAATCCGACCGTTCACGTGGCGTCCTGCTCGTGCAGGCCGCCTGGGGCGAGGACGACGCCCCGCCCGAGACCGCGCAGCAGCTCGCCGCCGAGCTGCGCAGCATGGCCGGCTGGTTGGGCCTGGACGACGTCTGCGTCGCCGGGCGCGGCGACCTCGCTCCGGCGTTGCGGTCGGCGCGCGCGCGCGCGTCGCAGTGAGCGGTGTGGCGCGATTCCATGATCAAGCCCCGGGGATCGCGCGGGCTCAGGGCAGGCCGAGGATCTTCTCGCGCCCTGCGTAGACGACTGCCTCCATCCGCGAGTGCAGCTGCAGCTTCTCCAGGATGTTGCGCACGTGGTTCTTGACCGTGTTCTCGGAGATGAACAGCTGCGCGGCGATCTCCCGGTTGCCGAGGCCCCGGGCGACCAGCCGGAGCACGTCCAGCTCCCGTTCGGTCAAGCGCGGCACCGGTACCTGGCTGCGGGTCTCCTGGCGGCGGCTCAGCGCGGCGAACTCAGTGAGCAGCGCACTGGCCATGGACGGGCTGATCAGGGAGTGGCCGCCGACCACGGCGCGGATGCCGTCGGCGATCTCCTCCCCCGGCACGTCCTTGAGCAGGTACCCGTTGGCGCCGGCACGTACGGCGCGGAACAGGTCGGACTCCTCGTCGCTGATCGTGAGCATGACGATCTTCGTGCTCGGGGCGACGTCCTTGATCGCGGTACAAGCCTCGATCCCTGAGCGCCTGGGCATCCGGATGTCCAGCAGCACCACGTCCGGCAGCAGCTCCTCGGCCTTGCTGATGGCCTCGGACCCGTCGCCGGCCTCCCCGACAATCTCGATGTCCGGTTCGGCCGAGAGCACCATCTCGAGCCCACGCCGGTAGAGCGCGTGGTCGTCCGCCACGAGAACGCGGATCCGCTCCCGTGCCTCCCCGGTCCCGTCAATGCCCACCCCGGCCGCCTCACTCGTTCCCCGTTGCGGGCCTACCTGGGTCGGTGCGGCCCGTGAGTGGCCATAGTGCCACCCACATGCTCTGAGTGGTGGCTACTTCGGACTAGTCATCCGATCGGGTCAGCGCGGAGCGGCGGCCTGCTCGGACGCCGCAGCACCTCGGGGGTCAGCCGCACCTGACGCAGCGGCGTCGTCCAGGTCGATGAGCGACTCGTCCTCCACCAGCCGGATCACGCCGTAGTTCCAGCCCTTGCGCCGGTACACGACGCTCGGCGCCGACGTGGATGCGTCGATGAACAGATAGAAGTCGTGGCCCACCAGCTCCATCTCGTACAGCGCGTCGTCCAGGGTCATGGGCCGGGCCTTGTGCACCTTCTCCCGGATCACGACGGGCGAGTCGGCGAACGGGCAGTCGTCCTCGCCGACGTCCGGTTCCTTGGTACCCGACTCAGCCGCCAGGTCCCCCGTGCCGTTCAGCGCCGGAGCTGTGGGGCTGACACCGGCTTCCCGGATCGTCGGCATCTGCCGGCCGTGATGCACCTTCTTGCGGTCGCGTGCACGGCGCAACCGCTCGAGCAGCTTCTCCTGCGCGAGGTCGAGTGCGACGTAGGGGTCCTCGGCGCAGGCCTCCGCCCGGATGACCGGGCCCTTCGCACGCACGGTGATCTCCACCCGCTTGCACTTCTGTGCCTGCCTGGGATTGGACTCGTGGCTGAGAGCTACGTCGAGCCGCTGGACACGAGGTGCCAGCTGCTCCACTTTCGACAGCTTCTCCTCGAGATGGCGCCGGAACCGCTCCGAGACCTCGGTGTGCCGGGCAGTGACCACAATTTCCACGGATCTCCTCCAAAGCAGGGTTCTGCAGACGGTCGACGTAGGTCGGCACCTGCGACGAGATCGCGGCACGATCAGTTCGTCGCAGCCGATCAGCACGACGGGGAGCGGCACCACCTCCTCGAGCCCGCCTCGCAGGGCCGTCGTGCCGGACTCGTCCCGGTGCCGACGGTGGTCCCCGGAGTGGCGAGGGCTGCCATGACGAAACGTTAGTCCACCGCCGGTGGAGACGAAACCCGAGGGGCAAAACCGGACAATTTCGGCGTCGCGGCGACCGTGGCCGCGCCGAGGACGACGGCTCCGCACTTCTCCAGGGCCCGAGCCGCGGCGGCCAGGGTTGCGCCGGTCGTGACCACGTCGTCCACCAGCAGAACCCGCCGGCGCAGGACCGCCCTCGGGTGCCGGACGCCGAGG
>JASBSH010000002.1 GCA_030149025.1 Actinomycetales bacterium
GATCACCGGCGACGGTTCGCGGTGATCATGGAGTCTCGCCACCCACCGAGGCCTGACCCGACGCGGCGAGCCGCTCGGCCTGGTCGGCGTCGACGCAGGACTGGATCACCGGGTCGAGGGCGCCGTCGAGCACCTGGTCGAGGTTGTAGGCCTTGTAGCCGGTGCGGTGGTCACTGATCCGGTTCTCGGGGAAGTTGTAGGTGCGGATCCGCTCGGAGCGGTCCACGGTGCGCACCTGGGAACGCCGGGCGTCGGCGGCCTCCGCGGCCGCGGCCTCGGCCGCCGCCGCCATCAGGCGGGCGCGCAAGATCCGCAGCGCCTGCTCCTTGTTCTGCAGCTGCGACTTCTCGTTCTGGCAGGAGACGACGATGCCGGTCGGCAGGTGCGTGATGCGAACCGCCGAGTCGGTGGTGTTGACGCTCTGGCCGCCGGGCCCCGACGAGCGGTACACGTCGATCCGCAGGTCGTTCGGGTCCAGGTCGACCTCGGCGGGGTCGTCCGGTTCCGGCATCACGAGGACCCCGGCCGCCGAGGTGTGGATGCGGCCCTGCGACTCGGTGACCGGCACCCGCTGGACCCGGTGCACGCCGCCCTCGAACTTCAACCGCGACCACACGCCGCCGGGCGAGTCCCCGCCGCCGCGGCGCTTCAGCGCCACCGACACGTCCTTGTAGCCGCCGAGGTCCGACTCGGTGGAGTCGAGGATCTCCGTGCGCCAGCCGTGCTGCTCGGCGTACCGCAGATACATGCGGAGCAGGTCGCCGGCGAACAGGGCGGACTCCTCCCCACCCTCCCCGGCCTTGATCTCCATGATCACGTCGCGGGCGTCGTCCGGGTCGCGCGGTACGAGCAGCAGCCGCAGTCGCTTGGCGGCCTCGGCGGCAGCGGCCTCCAGCTCGGGCAGCTCCGCGGCGAACGACGGGTCCTCGGCGGCGAGCTGTCGTGCGGCCTCGACGTCGTCGACCGCGCGCTTCCACTGCTCGTGGGCGTCGACGACCTGGCCGAGCTCGGCGTAGCGGCGCCCGACCGCACGTGCTCGGGAGGCGTCCGAGTGCAGGCTCGGGTCGGCGAGCTGCTTCTCCAGGTCCGCGTGCTCACGCAGCAGCGGCTCCACGGCCTCGAACACTGCTCACACCTCCGTCACCATGCTCGGCCATCCAAAGACGACGGCGCCGGCCTCCCACCGAGGCGGTGAGGGCCGGCGCCGTGACGTCGCTACTTGCTCTGGCTGCCCGCGGCCTGGCGGTTGCCGTACCGCTTCTGGAACTTGGCCACGCGGCCGCCGGTGTCCAGGATCTTCTGCTTGCCCGTGTAGAACGGGTGGCACTGGCTGCACACGTCGGCGTGGATCTCGCCGGACGGGGCGGTGCTGCGGGTCGTGAACGTCGCGCCGCAGCTGCAGGTCACTGTGGTCTCGACGTAGTTCGGGTGGATGTCGCGCTTCACGCTGATGCTCCTCGAGGCTCATGGTCGCCGGGTCGTGCGGGCGGGTGCGGGCACGTGAACCGGAACCGACGGATCAGTCTGCCAGAGACCGGGCTCGTGCGTCGAAACACCGGGGGTGCCCCTCATGTTCCCGGGCGTGGTGCAGGGCTTCCCGGGCGTGGGGCGGGGCCAGCGGGTCCCGGCAGCGCCACGGTCACGCACGTGCCCTGCCCCGGCGCGGAGCGCAGGCTCACCACTCCCCCCGTGGTGCTGGACGACGCCACGCACGATCGCGAGCCACAGCCCGGTCCCGGGCACGGCATCCCGGACCGCGTTCGACGCCCGGAAGAACCGATCGAACAGGTGCTCCTGGTCCTCGGCGGGAATCCCGATCCCGGTGTCCGCCACGGTGACCACGACGTAAGCGCCACCGGCGTCACCGACCTGCGTGTCGTCGTCCGTGTTGATCGACGCCTGAGTGTTGATCGACGCGTGGGTGTTGATCGAGGTGTGGATGGTGACGCGACCGCCGGGAGGGGGGCGCTTGACCGGTTACCACGCCACGCGCGGCGGCAACGTCCGCCTCCTCATCCGGCGGGCTCCGGCGTCGCTCTCCCGCCTCCGGTGTCACGGGCCTGGCATCACCACCGTCTGCGCCGGCGGCCCGGGTCCGGCGTCGCATGGCCGCCGCAGTGTCCTGCTCCGACCTCAGCCGCCCGCTCTCGTCGGCGAGGGCGTTCGCGACAACCCCTACGCGCCCTACGCGCCGGATCTCGCTCGGACCGGTCAGGGGCACGCATGCGGAGTACTCCCCCATCCTCGGCCGGTCCAGCACTTCTCGCAGCTCGCCCAGCGGCCCGGTCACCGCGCGGACGGTTCCGCGTGCCACCACCACCGCGAGGACGGCGCTGGCAATGGTGATGACGAGCAGCGCGGGCCGCGAGACCACGCGCAGGAGCTTCGACTCGGCCCGGACCCGGTCGCGCTCCTGCAGGAGCTGTGCCGCGGTGCGCTGCTGGGCTGTTCGGAGCTCCTCGAACGTCCGGCGCGCGCGGCCGGTGGCCGGGATGCCGGCGACGTCACCCGCAACGACGGATGCGGCGTAGAGCTCCAGCCACTCCCGGGCGGATTGCCGGGCCACGGTGGTGTCGACGTCGAGCCTGGACGGCCGACTCAGCTCCTCCGGCGCCGGGACACAGAAGTGCCTTCCGCCTCAGCGGCTTTCACCTTCGTCGAACCCTTCGCGTGTCATGGCGCCCGACACGGGTCGCCGATTCGTCAGCCCTTGTGCAAGACCTCGCAGCCGCCACCAGACGGTCAGCTGCCGATAGCCGACGTTCTCCGCGTCACCGGCGACGAGGACCGCCAGCAGGTCCCGCCAGCGTGAGTACCGGTGGAACGACAGCTCCTCGACGCAGAGCGCCGCCAACGACACGAGCAGGGCGAAACCGTAGGCGACGAGCAGGAACCGGATCGCGTAGCTCGCGTCGACGACCCCCGTGAGCAGACCGAGCGGGACAAGGATCAGCCCGACCAGCTGGACAAGGGGTGCCATCAGCTCGAAGAGCCAGTAGTAGGGCAGGGCGAGCATGCCGATGCGCCCGTAGCGCGGGTTGAGAAGCATGCCGCGGTACCTCCACAGCACCTCCCACAGCCCACGGTGCCAGCGGCGGCGTTGGTTCCCCAGCACCCGCTCGCTGGAGGGCACTTCGGTCCAGGACACGGGTTCGGCGACGAACGTGATGGCGTAGTCGCACTTCTGGCGGCGCATGTGCCGGTGCGCACGCATCACCAGCTCGAAGTCCTCGCCGATGCAGTCGGGGTCGAGCCCGCCGACGGACACGAGCACGTCGCGCCGGAAGAGCCTGAACGACGTCGAGATGATGATCAGGGAACGGAGGCGTGACCAGCCGGTGCACCCGAGGGGAACGCGCGCAGGTACTCGACCACCTGAATGCGGGCGAGCATGAGTGGCGGCATCCGCACGTCGACGACACGGCCGGCGATGACCTTGGAGCCATCTGACGGCACGGATGACGCCAGCGGTAGCGACGGTCCGCCGCGGGTCGTCCGCGAACGGCTTGGCCACGACCAGCAAGGCGTCCGGGTCGAGGATCGAGTCGGCGTCGACCATCGCCACCAACGGGTAGCGAGCGATGTTGATGCCGACGTTCAGGGAGTCGGAGCGGCCGGAGTTCTCCTTTCGCACAACCACGAGCGGTGTCCGCCCATCGGCGGGCATGTGCACCGACGACGGGTCCTTGCGCACCGGGACGTCCTTCGGGGTCACCCTCCGGACCTCGACCAGGTCGAACTCCGTCTGCAGTCGGTCGAACGTCGAGTCCTGCGACCCGTTGTCGATGACCACCACCTCGTGCTCCGGGTAGCGCAGTGACAGCATCGCTTGCACGGCCGAGACGATGCCCGCCTGCTCGTTATGGGCCGGCACGAGAACGGAGACCGGTTGCGTCAGCGGGCTGGTCGCCGCCTCTTCCAGCCCCGCGAACCGGGCACGGCGAAGATGCCGGGCGAACTCGACGGAGGACAGCGCGATCAGCACCAGGTAACTGGTGTTGATGAGTACGAAGTCGAGGACGGGCGTTCCGATCGCGTCGAAGAGCGCCGGCAGGGCGCCCGTGAGGCCGTCCGTCATCGGCGCAGTGCCTCCAACTGGTGGCGGTCACCGGACCGAAGCGCGCGCTGGCCAACGTGCCACGGCATTGCAGCAGGGCGACGATCGATGCCTTCCTCCCACCACGCACCTTGAGCAGGAGCTCGGTGACGTCCGGCTCGAGCGCAGCCCAGGACCTTTCGTCAAGGGTGAGCAGCTGCTCGAGCGCCCGCACGGACCCGTCCGGCTCGCCCGCCGCCAGCTCCAGCAGCAGAGGGCGAAGTGGCGCGGTGAGGGCGGCCCGGCGACGCTCCCGCCGCTGACGCCGTGCCCGTCCCGCCACGACCACGGCGGTCAGCGCGAACAGGACGACGTCCAGTGCCAGCAGCGCGACGCTGAGGGCGGCGTTGGCGCTCACTGTGCGCAGGCTGTTCGGGCGCATCGGTGGGTGACCGTGCCAGAGACGACGAGGACCCCATCCGTTCGGACGGGGCCCTCGTGGTGTGCTGAACCGGGTTCAGTCAGCCATCAGTCGTCGTCGCGACGGCTCGAGACAGGCGTCGGCGTCGTCTTCTGCACCTGCATCAAGAACTCAGCGTTGTTGCGGGTCTCCTTGAGCTTGCTGAGGAGCAGCTCTAGGGCCTGCTGGGAGTCCAGCGCGGTGAGGACCCGGCGCAGCTTCCACACGACCTGAAGCTCCTCGCGGCCGAGCAGGATCTCCTCGCGGCGGGTACCCGAGGGGTTGACGTCAACGGCCGGGAAGACGCGCTTGTCGGCGAGCTTGCGGTCGAGCCGAAGCTCCATGTTGCCGGTGCCCTTGAACTCCTCGAAGATCACCTCGTCCATCTTCGAGCCGGTCTCGACCAGTGCGGTGGCGAGGATCGTCAGCGAGCCGCCGTTCTCGATGTTGCGGGCGGCGCCGAAGAACCGCTTCGGCGGGTACAGGGCGCTGGAGTCCACGCCGCCGGACAGGATCCGCCCGGAGGCAGGAGCCGCCAGGTTGTAGGCCCGGCCCAGGCGGGTGATGGAGTCGAGCAGCACCACGACGTCGTGGCCGAGCTCGACCAGGCGCTTGGCGCGCTCGATCGCGAGCTCCGCGACGGTGGTGTGATCGTCCGCCGGGCGGTCGAAGGTTGAGGCGATGACCTCTCCCTTGACCGTGCGCTGCATGTCGGTGACCTCTTCGGGGCGCTCGTCGACGAGCACGACCATGAGGTGCACCTCAGGGTTGTTGACCGTGATCGCGTTGGCGATGGCCTGCAGCACCAGCGTCTTACCGGCCTTCGGCGGAGAGACGATCAGACCACGCTGGCCTTTGCCGATCGGCGCCACCAGGTCGATGATCCGCGTCGTCAGGACCCCGGGCTCCGTCTCCAGGCGCAGCCGCTCCTGGGGGTAGAGCGGGGTGAGCTTGCCGAACTCCACACGGGCCCTGGACTGCTCCGGTGTCATCCCGTTGACCGTGTCCAGACGGACGAGCGCGTTGAACTTCTGCCGCTGGTTCTGGTGCTCGCCGTCGCCGGGCTGACGGACCGCGCCAACGATCGCGTCGCCCTTGCGCAGGCCGTTCTTCTTCACCTGGCCCAGGGAGACGTAGACGTCGTTAGGACCCGGGAGGTAGCCGGAGGTGCGGATGAACGCGTAGTTGTCGAGGAGGTCCAGGATGCCCGCGACCGGGATCAGGACGTCGTCCTCGCTCACCTGCGGCTCGTCGTCCACCATCGGCTCGTTGCCGCGGCCCCGGCGCTTGCGATCGCGGTAGCGGCTGCGGCGGCGGCGTCCGCCGCCGGCCTCGTCGTCGTCCTCGTGACGGTTCTGCCGGTCACCACGGTCAGCGCCTCGGTCGTTCTGCCGGTCGTCACGGTTCTGCCGGTCGTTCCGGCTGCTCCGTTCGTTCCGGTCGTCGCGGCCCTGCCGGTCGCTGCGGGCTGCGCCGCGCTCGTCCTTGCCCTCGCGCTCGCCTTCACGGACACCCAGACGCTCGACCTGATGGTCACCGCCTGACCCGCCGTCGTGCTGGGACCTGTCGACCGGGACCTCCGCGGGTGAGCCGTCGGACGACTCGCTCCGCTGACGTGGCGGCTGCCGCCAGGACTGGCGGGACCGCGTCTCGGCGGACCCGTCCCTGCCGGACTCGGCCGGAGCCGGTTGAGACACGGCGTCCGCAGCCGAGGGCGCCGCTGGTACCGGGACCGACCCGGTCGGCTCCGAGGACTGTGTCTGCGGCACGGGGAGTTGTTCTTGCATGGTCTGCGCCGACTCCGTACGGCGGGCCCGCCGCACGCTCGACTGTGCCGGCTTCGGCTCGTCCGAAGCGGTCGTGTCGGAGCCCCCGCTCTGCTTGGCGCGGATCGCCTCGAGCAGGTCGCTCTTGCGCATCCGGCCAGTGCCCTTGACGCCCAGCTCATTCGCCAGTGCCTGCAGCTGGGGCAGGCGCATGGCGGACAGGGCGACCTTGCGGGCTGGCGCCGCCTCCGCGCTCGCCGAGGTCTCGGCGGCCGATGCGGCGATATCGGTGGTGTCTGTCACGAAGGTCCCTTCCCCCTCGTAGGCGGTCATTCAGATCGACCGCGGGTGACCGGCGGATCGCCGGGTATAGGAAACGTGCCACGCAGCATCCAAGAGACGGTGCAGGGATTGTGGCGGGTCGCCCACCGCTACCAGTTCCAGATTTCGGGGGCGTTGTCACTGTAACACCCAGAATCGGCTCCGTGTTCCGGAACTGGAGAGGCACGCCGAGTTCAATCCACGAAAATCCGACCGGCGGTTCAGGTCATCCTGGCGGTGGGCGCTTACGTCGTCCCTGCCAGCCGGGGACCAGAGGCCGCGCGAACCTGGTGTAGGTCCGCCCCAGGGGACTCGTCCAGACGAAGTGCCCGGGTGCGGGCTGCTCCAACCGCCATCCGAGGTGCGTCTTGGCGTTGTGCCACCGGATGCAGGGCGAACCGAGGTTGTCGTGCGCCGTCGCCCCCGGCCGTCCCGTCGCGCCGGGCTCGTTGAAGTTGGTCGTGTGGTCGATCTGCGTACCGGTGGCGGGATGGTGGCACGCCGGGCCGATACACGTGGCGTCGCGCGTATGGACGTGGTCGCGAAGGTGCTTCGGGGGCCGGTACCGGCTGGTGCCGTAGTCCAGGGGGCCGCTGATCACCGGGTCTGCGGTCAGCCGGTCGAGCCTCGGGTCTCGCCCTACCTCATCGCCGAGCGCTCTTTCCCCGAGCGCTCCCCCGCCGGACGTTTCCTCCCCGAGCGCATCCTCGCCACACGCTCCCTCGCGAGGTGCCGGCATGAGGCTACTGTCGCGGTGGAGCAGCAGGCCGGTGTCGGGGTCGGCGACCAGTCGGCGCCACGGCACCTTGGCGGCCAGTCGCCGGACCGTCCGCGGGTCGACCGGACCGGCGCCCGGAAGGTGGGCCGGAAGGTCGCTCTCACCCGACAGCGTGTCGGCCGCCACGACGACCTGGACCTGCGCGAGTTGGGTCAGGATCTCGCTGGCCGGCACCAGTTCCGGGTTTCGTTCGTCGGCCTGTCCCGTGACCACGGCCGCCAGTGCGTCGGCCCTCAAGGCTGCGATCCCGCGGTCGTCGCTCCCGCCGTCCGCTCGGCTGGCGGCCGTCTTGGCCCTCTGCGCAGCACCGTTCAACGCGTGCCACACCGCAAAGGCGGTCATCGAGGGCAGGTCCGCCACCAGCCGGTGGCAGCCGGGTAGCGGTGAGGGCCTGAGCTGGACATCCCGCTCGCCCGTTCCCCTCTCCACTGCCTTGCTGGCGTGATCGGGGTCGAGCTCCGCCGCTTTCGACGCGAGGTGGCCATGAAGCTGCTGTCGGGTAGTCGTCGGGCCACAGCGGATCGCCTCGGCTTCCACCTTGCCGCGCAGGCCCTCGGGAAGGTCGCGAGTCACCTGGTCCAGCACGTCGAGCTGTGCCGCCGTGAGCCTCCCGTCCGCCAGACCGTCCACAGCGGCCGGCAGGCTGCGGGTACGACGAGCGTGGCCGACGAGAGCGGAAGCTGCGCGAGGAGCGATGCGCAGCACCGGCGCGAGCTCGTTCGCCGTCTTCCGCAGCGGAACCGACTGCAGGTCCGCGGCGTCAGGGTGCAGGGCCTGGTCAAGGTCCTGGACTGCGGTCAGCCGCCCGGCCTGGCAGTAGCCGACCATCCGATCCCACGCCGCGACGACCTCAAGCTGCTCACGTTGAGAGATTTCTTCGAAGCGGCCCATCAGGTCCAGCACACCCACGAGCAGGTCCGGGCCGGGCTCTGCGGCGAGCAACGCAGCCACTTCAGGCCGCAGCATGGAGGCGCTCGGTGCCTCGTCTGCGATCCCTTCGACCTCCGCCGCGGTAGCCATGCGAACAAGTGTACGACCGCCTACCGACATTTTCCGGGCGAACCGGGAATCCTGTGGACAACCGCTCCGGACCGCATGCCGAGACGCTGGACCGGGATTCCATGATCACCGGCGGGGGGATGGGACAACCGCTCCGGACCGCATGCCGAGACGCTGGACCGGGATTCCATGATCACCGGCAGGGAGCTCGGACCGCGCTACACCCGCGTCAACAACGCCCCGTGAAGGTCGATCCCCGGCGCCCGCACCTCCCAGCCGGCACCGGCGACGTCCCGCACCCGCTGCTCGACCCGATCGTCGGACGCACCCAGCACCAAGAGGCTGGGGCCGGCGCCGGAGACCACCGCGGCCAGGCCTGCTGACCGCAAAGCCTCCAACAGAGTGGCGGTCTCCGGCATCGCGGATGCCCGGTACCCCTGGTGCAGCTTCTCCTGGGTCGCGGGGAGCAGCAGGTCGGGCCGCCGGGTCATCGCCTCCACCAACAAGGCAGCCCGGCCGGCCGTGAAGGCGGCGTCGGCGTGCGGCACGAGCCCGGGGAGCATCGCCCGCGCACGCGCCGTCGCCAGCTCCTCGTCCGGGATGCAGAGGACCGCAACGATTTCCGGGTGCGGCTCCACGCGCACGGCCCGCGTCCCTCCTGGTCCCGACCACCCGATCGTCAGGCCGCCGAGCAGGCTGGCCGATGCGTTGTCCGGGTGACCCTCCAGGTCGCTTGCCACCTCGACGACCGTGACGTCGTCCAGCAGCTCCGGCTGCTGCAGCAGGCCACGCCCGGCGACCACGCCGGCCACCACCGCGGTCGCGGACGACCCGACACCGCGCCCGTGAGGCACCCTGTTCCTGCAGCGAAGCCGCAGCCCCGGCTGTCCCGCACCGACACGTTCGAGGGCCGCGCGCACCGAGCGCACCACCAGGTGGTCCTCGCCGGCGGCGACCCGGCCGGCTCCCTCGCCCACGACCTCCACCTCGACCCCCGGCTCGGCGAACGCGGTCACCTCGACCTCGTCGTACACCCTCAGGGCGAGCCCGACGGCGTCGAATCCGGGACCGAGGTTCGCGCTGGACCCGGGGACCCGGACGGTGACCGGCTCTCCCAGGCGGAGGGCCTCGAAGACCTCACCCATCGCCCAGCAGACCGAGTGCTGCGGCTGCGCTCATCGCGTCGACGGGCACACGCACGGGTGCGACTTCGCCCCCGTCAGCTCCGCGCAGCGCCCACTGCGGGTCCTTGAGTCCGTGCCCGGTCACGGTGATCACGACCCGCTGGCCCGGTGCCAGCTGCCCGGCCGCGTGCCGCTTCAACAACCCCGCGACACCGGCCGCAGAAGCCGGCTCGACGAAGACCCCGTCGCGGCTGGACAACTGGCGCTGAGCGGTGAGGATCTGCTCGTCCGTCACCGAGTCGATCACTCCGCCGGACTCGTCCCGGGCGTGTTCGGCCTGCTGCCAGGAGGCCGGGTTGCCGATCCGGATCGCGGTCGCGATCGTCTCCGGGTGGTCGACGGGGTGGCCGAGCACGATCGGTGCGGCACCCGCCGCCTGAAAACCCCACATCTCCGGCCGCCTGGCGGCCGTCCCGTGGTGGAAGTACTCGGTGTAGCCCTTCCAGTAGGCCGTGATGTTGCCGGCGTTGCCGACGGGCAGGCAGTGGATGTCCGGCGCGAAACCGAGCGCGTCGACGATCTCGAACGCCGCGGTCTTCTGCCCCTCGATCCGGTACGGGTTGACTGAGTTCACCAGCTCGACCGGGTACGCCTCGGCCAGCTTACGAGCCAGGGTGAGGCAGTCGTCGAAGTTGCCCTCGACCTGCAGCAGGGTGGCGCCGTGGGCGATCGCCTGGCTCAGCTTGCCCATCGCGATCTTGCCGTCCGGAACCAGTACCCCACAGGCCATGCCGGCCGCGGTCGCGTAGGCGGCAGCCGATGCCGACGTGTTGCCCGTCGACGCACAGATCACCGCCCGCGCTCCACGGCCCGCGGCGTGCGAGATAGCGGTCGTCATGCCGCGGTCCTTGAACGAGCCCGTCGGGTTACAGCCCTCGACCTTCACCCACACGTCACAACCGGTGACCTCGGACAGATGCCGTGCCTTCACCAGCGGCGTGCCGCCCTCCCCCAGCGTCACGACCCGTGTCGCCACCTCGTCCGGCAGCCGGTCCCGGTACTCCTCGATGACGCCGCGCCAGAGCTCTGCCACGTCACTCACCTTCCACGCGCAGGACGGACGCGACGGCGTCGACCACGTCCAGCTTCTCGAGCGCGGACACAGTCGCCGCGAGCGCGGCGTCCGGCGCCGAGTGGGTGACGACCACCAGCGCGGCGCGGGACGAGGCACCCGCGTGCGTGTCGTCGTCCATGTCCTCGGTGGGGATGAGCGTCTGCCGGACCGTTTCGATGGAGACCTCGTGCTCGGCGAAGACGGCGGCGATCTTGGCGAGCACGCCGGGGACGTCTGCCACGTCCAGCCGGACGTGGTACCGAGTGCGGACGGCGCCCATCGGCAACATGGGAAGCTCGGCATAGCTGGACTCGCCGGGGCCGTGGCCTCCGGCCACGCGGTGTCGCGCGACCGCGACCACGTCACCGAGGACGGCGCTCGCGGTGGGCTGCCCACCGGCACCCTGCCCGTAGAACATGAGCGACCCGGCCGCCTCGGCGTCGATGAAGACGGCGTTGTAGGCCCCCCGCACGCCGGCCAGCGGATGGCTACGGTCAAGCATCGCGGGGTGCACCCGCACGGACACGGCCTCGTCGTCACCGGAGCCGGACCGCTCGCAGATCGCCAGCAGCTTCACGACACAGCCGGCGGCCTTGGCGGCCGCGACGTCCGCGGCCGTCACCTCGGTGATGCCCTCGCGGTGGACGTCACCGACGGCGACCCGGGTGTGGAACGCGAGCGAGGCCAGGATGGCGGCCTTGGCGGCCGCGTCGAAGCCCTCGACGTCCGCAGTCGGGTCCGCCTCGGCGTATCCGAGCGCCTGTGCCTGCTGCACCGCCTCGTCGAAACCCGCTCCGGTGGTGTCCATCTGGTCCAGCACGTAGTTGGTGGTGCCGTTGACGATGCCGAGCACCCGACGCACCTTGTCACCGGCGAGGGACTCGCGCACGGGCCGCACCAACGGGATCGCGCCGGCGACGGCGGCCTCGAAGTAGAGGTCGACGCCCTGCCGGTCGGCGGCCTCGTACAGCGTCGGCCCGTCCTCGGCGAGCAGGGCCTTGTTGGCGGTGACGACCGACGCGCCGTTCGCCATTGCCTCCAGGATGAGGGTGCGCGCCGGCTCGATCCCGCCGATCACCTCGATGACGATGTCGGCCTGCTGGACGAGAGCGTGGCCGTCGGTGGTGAACAGCCCCGAATCCACGTCGAGGTCGCGGCGCCGGTCCGGCCGGCGGACGGCGATGCCGACCAGCTCCAGCGGCGCACCCACCCGGGACCGCAGCTCGTCGGCGTGCCGAGTGAGCAGCCTGGCCACCTCGGTACCGACCACCCCGCACCCGAGCAGGGCGACCTTGAGCGGCTGCAGACCCACGGCTGACCTCCAGGTGTTGCGACGTCTCAACCGCAGATGTTCTCGCGGTTCCGCTTCATGGACGGACGACGTCCCGCCATCCGGACACGACCGGCTCGGCACCGGCGGCTGCGAGGAGCGCGAAGCTCGGCGGTTGAGCCGAGATCACCCTACTTCCCGGCCGGGACAGCGGATCCCGCCACCCGACGGGGCGCCGGGCGGCGGGATCCCATGATCACCGGGTGAAGGGTCACATCGAGGGTCAGAGGTTGCCGCGCCGCTCCTGCTCCCGCTCGATGGCCTCGAACAGCGCCTTGAAGTTGCCCTTGCCGAAGCCGAGGGACCCGTGGCGCTCGATGAGCTCGAAGAAGACGGTCGGGCGGTCCTGCACGGGCTTGGTGAAGATCTGCAGGAGGTAGCCGTCCTCGTCGCGGTCGACGAGGATCCCGCGCTTCTGCAGCTCCTCGACCGGCACCCGGACCTCGCCGATGCGTGCGCGCAGCTCCGGGTCCTCGTAGTAGGAGTCCGGGGTGGAGAGGAACTCCACGCCTTCGGCCCGCATGGCGTCGACGGTCATGAGGATGTCGTTGGTCGCCAGCGCGAGGTGCTGGGCGCCCGGTCCGCGGTAGAACTCCAGGTACTCGTCGATCTGGCTCTTCTTCTTGGCGATCGCCGGCTCGTTGAGCGGGAACTTGACGCGGTGGTTGCCGTTGGCGACGACCTTGCTCATCAGCGCCGAGTAGTCGGTGGCGATGTCGTCACCGATGAACTCCGCCATGTTCACGAAGCCCATCACCTTGTTGTAGAACGCGACCCACTCGTCCATCTTGCCGAGCTCGACGTTGCCGACCACGTGGTCGAGAGCCTGGAACAGTCGCTTCGGAGCGCCCGGCCGGCGCTGGTAGGTCGAGCGGCGCTCGACGTAGCCGGGCAGGTACACCCCGGCGTAGTCGCCCCGCTGCACGAGCGTGTGGCGGGTGTCCCCGTAGGCGGCGATGGCCGCCAGGCGCACGGTGCCGTGCTCGTCGCTCACGTCGTGCGGTTCCTCGAGCACCGTGGCGCCCATGGCGCGGGCGTGCTCGATGCACGTGTCCACGTCCGGAACCTCGAGGGAGATGTCGACGACGCCGTCGCCGTGCTTGCGGACGTGGTCGTGCAGCGGGCTGCCCGGGTCCACGCCGCCCTTCACGACGAACTTGATCGAGCCGCTCTTCAGGACGAACGCCTTGTGGTCGCGGTTGCCGTTCTCGGGGCCCGAATAGCCGATGAGCTCCATCCCGAACGCGGACTCGTAGTAGTGAGCGGCCTGGGTGGCGTTGCCGACCGCGAAGACGATGGCGTCCCATCCGGTCACGGGGAAGGGGTCGGTGCTCGAGTCGTACTCGACGAGCCCGACGAGCTGCTTCAGCTGGTTCAGGTCGAGCTCGGCCTGGCGCTCCTCCGCGGTGAGCTCGACCTTGGCCTCGGTCTCGGGATGCATGGTCTCGGGGTGCGTGGTCACAGCTTCCTCCTGATGTGCTGAGGCACGGGGGTGGGGTGTGTCCCAACTCTCGCCAGCGACGCCTGGCTGGGCAAGACGACAGCAGCATGCTGAACATCTTGTACAGATTTACGACGAGGGTGGCCGTCATACTGGTCAACATGACCAGTGATGGAGGCAGCATCGACAGGCGCGGCATCGATGCCCTGGACGCCGCCCTGATCGAGCTGTTCGACACCGAGCCCCGGATCGGTGTGCTCGAGGCATCGCGACGCCTGAATGTGGCACGCGGGACCGTGCAGGCGCGGCTCGATCGGCTGCAGCGCACCGGCGTCATCCGAGGATTCGGCCCCGAGATCGACGCGGCCGCCGCGGGCTACCCGGTGACGGCCTTCTGCACGCTGGAGATCCGCCAGGGCCGCGGCCACGACGTCGTCACCTCACATCTCGCCGCCATCCCGGAGGTGCTCGAGGCCTACACGATCACCGGCGCGGGCGATCTGCTTGTCCGCGTGGTGGCGCGCTCCAACGCCGACCTGCAGCGCGTCATCGACGCCGTGGTGGACGACGAGAACGTCCTGCGGACCTCCACCGTCATCGCCCTGCAGACCCAGATCCCTTATCGCACGCTGCCGCTGGTCAGGTCGGCTGCAGCCGGCGACCCGAATAGCTGATCACGAGCCTCACCACAGTGCCGGACGGCGCCACGCAAGGGAGCCTTTTGCCTCCCGTTCCCGCTGTGTGACAACGTGGAAGCGAGGCCGGACCGCGGCCTCCCGGACGAGGGGTGCCGTACCCGGTGTGCGACAAGACGGCCCGAGGAGGCTGTCGTGTCGTGGTTCGTCCTGATCCTGTCCGGTGTGCTCGAAGCGGTGTGGGCGACCGCCCTGGGCAAGTCCGAGGGCTTCAGCAAGCTCGGTCCCTCGCTGGCGTTCGGGGTCGCTCTGGTCGCGAGCATGGGCGGCCTCGCCTACGCAATGCGAGACCTGCCGGTCGGCACGGCGTACGCGGTCTGGGTCGGTATCGGGGCGGTGCTGACCGTCGCGTACGCGATGGCCACCGGTGAGGAGACCGTGTCCGTGTTGAAGCTGGTCTTCCTGGCGATGATCGTGGGCGGCGTGGTGGGCCTCAAGCTGTCGGCCTGAGCCGCGCTGCTCGGCCCTGGCGACCACAGCCCTAGCCGAGCGCGCGAGCGATCCTGCGTGCCGCCGTCCGGAGAGCGTCCTCGACCCCGTCCCGCTCGAGCGTGCCGAGCGTGACCACGCCGACCGACGCCTCCAGCCCGGTGACAGGCACGGGCACGGCGATGCCGACGGCACCGGGCTGAAGCTCCCCGTCGGTCGTGACGATGCTCTGCTCCCCGCTGCGGTGGGCGAGGATCGCCCGGCCGGCGGCGCCGCGGTCGAGCGGGTGACGGGACCCGACGCGGTAGGAGACGTGGTAGTCCGTCCAGGTCGGCTCGACGACTGCCACAGCCAGCCCCTCGTCGCCGTCGGCGACGGTCAGATGCGCTGTGGCACCGACGCGGTCGGCGAGCCGGCGCAGCTCCGGGACGGCGGCCCGGCGCAGCCAGGGCTGGACCTGCTGGGCGAGCTGGAGCACGCCGAGCCCGAGCCTGACGCGGCCGTCCTGGGTTCGGCTCGTCCACGCGTGGGCGTCGAAGGTGGCGAGCAGGCGGTAGACGACCGGCCTGGCAACGCCGAGGGCGGTAGCGAGCTCGGTGACGGACATGGAGCGGCCGTCGGACAGCAACGACAGCAGCCGGATCCCGCGGTCCAGGGTCTGCGACGTCTCCGGCGTGCTCACGACTGGTGACGCTACCCCGCTACTTCTTGCCCACGAACCAGCGGCGCAGGGTGTCGATGCGTTGCTGCAGCTGCTCGGTCGTGGCACGCGCCACCTCGCCGCCCCCGGACACCCGACGCAGCTCCGCGTGCACGACGCCGTGCGGCTGGCCGGTCCGCCGGGCCCAGGCCGCGACCAGCGAGTTCAGCTCCTTGCGCAGCGCGCTGGCCTTCCGGTGAGCGGCGACATCGGGGACGTCGTCCCCGCGGTCGTTCTCACCGGTCGCGCCGGTCTCGTTCCCAGCCGAGCCCGGCTGGCGCTTCCTCGCGTGCTTGCTCTGCCGCTGCCGCAACAGGATGGCAACCTGGTCGGGTTCGAGAAGCCCTGGGATGCCTAGGAAGTCGAGCTCCTCTTCGCTGCCGACCTCGGCTCCTATGCCGAACTGGCCGCCGTCGAAGAGCACGTGGTCGAAGGAGGCCTGCGAGTCCAGCGCCTTGAAGCTGCCCTCGAGGTCGTCCGAGGCCTTCTCCGCCTGGTTGGCCCGCTCGAGCAGCCCTTCCTCGGGCGACCACTCACCGTCCTCGGCCGACCGCGGCCGGTCCAGGGCGTGGTCGCGCTCTGCCTCGAGCTCACCGGCGAGCTGCAGCAGCACCGGCACGCTCGGCAGGAAGATCGACGCGGTCTCACCGCGACGCCTTGCACGCACGAAACGCCCTACCGCCTGGGCGAAGTAGAGCGGCGTGGACGCCGAGGTGGCGTACACGCCCACAGCCAGCCGCGGCACGTCGACGCCCTCGGACACCATGCGCACCGCGACCATCCACCGCTGGTCGCCGCGGGCGAACTCCTCGATCCGCTCGGACGACCCGGCGTCGTCCGAGAGCACCAGAACCGGCGCCTCACCGGTCACGTTCCGCAGCACAGCCGCGTAGGCACGGGCTGCCGCCTGGTCCGTGGCGATGACGAGGCCGCCCGCGTCCGGCACGCCACGGCGGACCTCGGTGAGCCGCTTGTCCGCGGCGGCGAGCACGGAGGGCACCCACTCGCCGTCCGGGTCCAGCGCCGTGCGCCAGGCCTGGGCGATCTGGTCCTTCGTCAGCGGCTCACCGAGCCGGGCGCTGATCTCGTCGCCCGCCCTTGTGCGCCAACGCATCTGCCCGGAGTAGGCCAGGAAGAGGACCGGCCGCACGACACCGTCGCGCAGCGCCTCGGCGTACCCGTAGCTGAAGTCCCCACGGGAGCGCCGCACGCCCTCGGCGTCCGGCACGTACTCCACGAACGGGATGGCGGCGGTGTCCGACCGGAACGGGGTACCGGTGAGGGCCAGCCGACGGGTCGCGGGCTCGAAGGCCTCCCGGACGGCGTCCCCCCAGCTGAGAGCGTCACCGGCGTGGTGGATCTCGTCCAGGATCACCAGCGTCGGCGCCGCCTCCGTCCTGGCCCGGTGGAGCAAGGGCCGGGCCGCGACCTGCGCGTAGGTGAGCGCCACGCCGTCGTAGTCGCGGTTGTGTGCGCCCGTGGAGTTCCGGAACGTCGGGTCGAGGCGGATACCGACCCGGTGGGCGGCGTCGGCCCACTGCGTCTTCAGGTGCTCGGTCGGGGCGACGACGCTGACGCGACGCACCACCCGGGACTCCAGGAGCTCGGCCGCGATCCGTAGGGCGAACGTCGTCTTGCCGGCGCCGGGGGTGGCGACGGCGAGGAAGTCCCGGGGGCTGCGTGACAGGTACTGCTCGAGCGCCTCCGCCTGCCAGGCGCGGAGCTTGGAAGCGGTTCCCCAGGCCGCCCGTTCCGGGAAGGCTGGGGAGAGGTGTGATGCGGCTGCGGAGCTGACGTGCTGCGGGGAGGACGAGGAGCTCACGATGCAGGGAGGCTAACGGGTCCTCCGGCCGATGCGCTCGCTGGCCGTCCCCGGTGCCCGACGAACGCCGCCGCCACGCCGAGGACAGCGAGCGCCAGCCAGATGAGAGTGAAGACGTCGCCGTCCTGACCGGGCTCGGTGTGCATCGCCGCGAACACCGCGCCCGCACCGCCGATGCCGATGACGCTGCCCAGGGCGTCGCTGAGCTGCAGCGACGCCGAGTTCCGGCCCTCCTCGCGGGGCGCCGACAGCGACAGCGTGAGCACGGACGTGGTCGACAGCGCCAATCCCATGCCGAACCCGGCGATCACCCAGATGGGCATGGCCACGAAGGCGGGGAGCAGCGGCAGGACGCCGAGCGGCAGCAGGGCCACTCCCACCGTGACGAACACTCCCCCGCCGCTGAGCAGCCGGTGCCGGGGGATCCGGAAGCCGGGTCTGCCCTGCAGCCAGGAGCCGGCGAACCAGCCGAGCGAGCCGACCGTCAGCACGATCCCGGCGACGGCGGGCGTGAGCTTGCGCTCGTTGACCAGCATCAGCGGGACGAAGGTCTCGGCGCCGAAGAAGGAACCGGCCAGCAGACCGCGCACGGCGATGACCGACGGCAGGCCCCGGGCGGCTCGCAGCGTCCCGGGGGGCAGCAGCCTCGGCAGGCAGACGACGACGGCGATCAGTCCGGCCACGATCGCGAGCACCGGCAACGGGGACGGCGGGACGATCTCCTGGGCGCCCCACTGGAGGGCGGCCGCGCCGACGGCGAGACCGAGACCCGCGAGCGCACGCCGTCCTCCGTCCCGCCGGTCGGCGCCGTCCGGCTCGTGGCCCGCGACCGACCAGACCTGCGGCAGCAAAAGCGCCGAGACGAGCACGAGCAGCGGCGGTACTGCGAGGAAGACCCAGCGCCAGGAGACGTCCTCGGCCAGCCACCCCGCCACGGGCGGTCCGACCAGGGACGGTACGACCCAGGCGGCGCTGAACCACCCGAAGACGGCCGGTTGCCGCTCCTTGGGGAACACCATGGCGACGACCACGTAGAGCGAGACGATGAGGAAGCCGCCCCCGATACCGCTGACCACGCGACCGAGCAGCATCGTGTTGAAGTCGTTCGCGATGCCGGAGACGACGAGCCCGAGGGTGAACAGGCCGAGACCGGACACGACGGGCCACCGCGGGCCCTGTTTGTCGCACCAGCCACCGGCCAGCACCGTGCCGAGCATGCTCATGGTCAGGAACAGCGAGAACGCCAGGCCGTAGCTGCGGACGCCGTTCAGCTCACGGGCGATGACGGGCATCGCCGTGGACACGGCGAGCGCCTCGAACGCCACCAGCGAGATGACCGCGACCATGGCGGTGACCACGGTGCGGTAGACGGTTTCGATGCTCTTCCCGGCCTGCTCGACCGGCGCAGAACCGTCCGGCGCAGAACTGTTCGACACAGAACTGTTCGACACAGAACCGTCCGGCACAGAACCGTTGGCTGATGACTCGACGGCGCCCTCGGAGCGGCGGCTCACTCCCCCGACCCGGAGCCGCCGCTGCCCGAGCCGCCGCCCGAGCCACCGCCGGACCCGCCGCTTGCCGGGTCCTCCGGCCGCAATCCGTCGTAGATCTCCTTGCAGATGGGGCAGATCGGGAACTTGTTCGGGTCCCGGCCGGGCACCCACACCTTGCCGCAGAGCGCGATCACGGGCTCACCCGAGAGGGCGGATGCCAGGATCTTCTCCTTGCGCACGTAGTGGGCGAAACGCTCGTGGTCACCGGGCTCGAGCTCCTGCTCCTGCAGCTGCCGGTCCAGGACGGCCGTGCCCTGCTGGCTCGGCGCGGAGAGCGGCGACGGGGCGTCGGGGTCGGAGTACGGCTCGGTCATGGATCCAGGATAGGCGCCGGGTCGGCTGCCTCAGACCTCGACGCCGACCCCACGCTGACACTCCAGCAACCGCCACGCACGGCGGGACTCAGTTCATCATCGGGTCGTCGGGGTAGGCGGCGACGAATGCCAGATCACCGCCCTGGCGGCGCAGCACCGTGCGCCACAGCACCTCGGGAGCCGGGCTGAAGGCGTCGGCCGGCAGCGACGGGACGACGTACCAGGACCCTTCGGCGATCTCCCCCTCCAGCTGCCCGGCGCTCCAGCCCGCGTACCCGGCGAAGATGCGCAACCCCCTCAGCTCGGCGGCGACCACCTCGGGCGGGGTGTCGAGGTCGACCAGGCCGACGGTGCCGTACAGGCGCCGCACTCCGAGCGGCTCCTCGCCGTCGATCCCCACCTCCACCAGTCCCAGCGCGGAGTCGGTCGCCACCGGCCCTCCCTGGAAGAGCCGCCCGGGCGTCGTCACGAACGGCTGCCAGGTCGGCAGCACGACGTCGACGTCCACCCCGCTCGGCCGGTTCACGACCACCCCGAGGGCACCGTCCTCGTCATGGTCCAGCAGTAAGATCACGGTGCGGCGGAACGTCGGGTGCTCCAGTCGCGGCGTCGCGACCAGCAGCTGACCGGTGAGCCCCGTCGTCATGCGCCCATCATCGCCCTCGGTCGGCTCCCCGGGCGAGATGAGCCCGACCTTTTCGATCAAGCATCCCGGCCAGCCACGCACCGAGTGCCGTCCCGGCCACGTCCGCCAACGCGTCCCAGGGATCCCCCTGCCGACCGGGCATCAACGCGCCCTGGACGACCTCGCTGACCACAGCGTGGGCGACCAGGAGCGCGACGAGAGGCAGCAGCGGCACGCCGGCGCGCCGTCCGGTGAAGGCAACCGCACCGAACACGGCCGCATGCACGACCTTGTCCGAGCCCGGCACCAGGGTCAACGACGTGCCCGGCCCGTTCAGCGGGAAGTACAGGACCACGACCTGGACGACGACAGCTGCGGCCAGCAGCCAGCGCCACCTCACGTCGTGGCCACACCCTCGACCCCGGCGTCGCCCCGTTTCGTTTCCCGCTCACGTTCGCGCTCGACCCGCTCGTGGTCGCGCTCCGTACGCTCCCGCTCGTTTCCCGCCACTTCGGCTACCGCGGCCGCGACGACGTTCGACACGTCGGGGTTGAAGACGCTCGGCACGATGTAGGCGGCGTTGAGCTCGTCGTCGCCCACCGTGCCGGCCAGAGCCCGCGCGGCGGCCAGCAGCATGTCGGTGGAGATGTGCGAGGACTGTGCGTCGAGCAGGCCGCGGAAGACGCCGGGGAACGCCAGGACGTTGTTGATCTGGTTCGCGAAGTCGCTGCGGCCGGTGGCAACGACGGCGGCGTGGTGGGACGCCTCGGCCGGGTCGACCTCGGGTTCGGGGTTGGCGAGCGCGAACACGATGGCGTCGCGGCCCATCGTGGCGACGTCGTCGCCGGTGATGATGTTCGGGGCGGAGACGCCGATGAACACGTCGGCGCCGGGGAGGGCGCCGCGCAAGGTCCCCTTGACGCCGCGTGGGTTGGTGTTCTCGGCGGTCCAGCGGCCGGACTCGTTCAGGTCCTCGCGGTCGGGGTGCAGCACGCCCTTGTCGTCAGCGACGACGACGTCGTGCGCACCGGCGGCGAGCAGGAGCTTCAGCACCGCCGTCCCCGCCGCTCCCGCACCGGCCATGACGATGCGGACGTCCGACAGCTCCTTGGTCACGACCCGAAGCGCGTTCTTCAGGGCTGCGAGGGTGACGATCGCCGTGCCGTGCTGGTCGTCGTGGAAGACCGGGATGTCCAGCTCCTCGCGCAGCCGGCGCTCGATCTCGAAGCAGCGGGGCGCCGAGATGTCCTCGAGGTTGATCCCGGCGAAAACCGGCGCGATCGCCTTGACCGTACGGACGATCTCGTCGGTGTCCTGGGTGTCGAGGCAGATGGGGAAGGCGTCGATACCGGCGAACCGCTTGAACAGCGCGGCCTTTCCCTCCATCACCGGTAGAGCCGCCAGCGGCCCTAGATCACCCAGACCGAGGACGGCGGTGCCGTCGGTGACCACTGCGACGGTGTTCCGCTTGATCGTCAGGCTGCGAGCGTCGGCCGGGTTCTCCGCGATCGCCTGGCTCACGCGGGCGACACCCGGCGTGTAGATGAGCGACAGGTCGTCGCGGTTACGGATGGGCACCTTCGGCTCGATGGAGATCTTGCCGCCGAGGTGGACGAGGAAGGTACGGTCGGAGACCTTGCCGATCTCCACGCCGTCCAGCTGGCGCAGGGCGTCGACCACCTCCTTGGCGTGGTCGCTGTCGCGGGCGGCGCAGGTGACGTCGACACGCAGCCGGCGGTTCCCGGACGCCGTGACGTCCAGCGCCGTGACGACCCCGCCCGCGCGCTCGATGAGCGTCGTGAGGTCACTGACCATCGTCGGCCTCGCGGGCAGCTCGATGCGGACGGTGATCGAGTACGAAACGCTGGGCGCGGCAGTCATGGCTCGCATTCTCCCGCAGGGGGTGGTCGGGGCTTACACCGCGACGTTCCACTGCAACGTCCGCACACTTGACCGCCGGGACGGGCAAGTGTGCGGACGTAAGCGGCGGGGGCTGCCGGTCAGTACACGCCCTCGCCGTCCATGTCGAGGCCCTTGGTCTCGCGGCTGGTCGCGACGGCGATGACGGTGATGACCATGGTGACCACGAGGTAGCCGATGACGGCCGACACCCCCTGTCGGGAGACCAGCCACACCGCGATGAACGGCGCCGGGGCACCGGCGATGATCGACGACCCCTGGAACACCAGCGAGGAGCCTGCGTAGCGGTAGCGCGTGGGGAACAGCTCGGTGATCCAGGCTGCCTCCGGACCGGCCAGCATGCCGTGCAGGAAGGCGCCGACACAGATGCCCACGTAGAGCAGCGGGAGGCTGCCGAATTGGGCCAGCCAGAAGAAGATCGGCGCCCAGACCACCAGAAGCACGGACGGCACGAGCATCGCGACCTTGCGCCCCACCTTGTCGGACCACCAGCCGCCGCCGATCATTCCGACGAACTGGCAGACCGATCCGATCGTCACGGCCTTGATCACATCGCCGCGGTCGAAGTCGACGTACGTGGTGGCGTAGGCGATCACGAAGACCGTGTAGATGTAGAACGCGATGTTCTCGCCGAGGCGCATGCCGAGGCCGTGCAGCACCGGCCGGGGCCGGCGGAGCGCCTCGAGGATGCTGGAGCGCGGGGCCTGCTCGGCCCGCTGCGCGGCATGCTCCTGAGCCGCCCTGAAAACGGGGGACTCCTCCACCCCCCGCCGCACCCAGAACCCGACGACGAGCAGCGGAATGGCGACCAGGAACGCGAGCCGCCAACCCCACTCGTCGAACGCGTCGCCTGGGAACAGCATCCCGATGATCGTCACCACGACGGTCGCCAGCACGGTCCCGGCGGGCGCTCCTGCCTGCGGCCAGGCCGCCCAGAAGCCGCGCCGCTTGGGTTCGCCGTACTCGCTGACGAGCAGCACCGCGGCACCGAACTCACCACCCAGCGCGAAGCCCTGGATCATGCGCAGAACGACGAGCATGACGGTCGCCCAGATCCCGACCTGCTGATACGTGGGCAGCAGTCCGATGGCCGCCGTGGCGGTGCCCAGCATGAGGAACGTGGTGACGAGCATCGGCTTGCGGCCGAGCCGGTCACCGAGGTGCCCGAAGACGATGCCACCGAGGGGCCGCGCCAGGAAGCCCAGGCCCTGGGTCGCGAGGGCCATCAGCAGCTTGGCGATGCCGTCGTCGCCCGGGAAGAACAACGGCCCGAGAACGGTGGCCGCGAGGATCCCGTAGATCGCGAAGTCGTACCACTCCAGCACGGCGCCGGCCATGCTGCCCGTGAGGACACGCTTGAAGCTGGTCCGGGACTCGCTGGCGAGGAGGGACGGCTGCGGCGGCCCAGCCGGCGCAGCGTTGGCGGTGGTTGCCATAGGGCACCTTTCGCGGGTGATTCGAGTACGGCGTGCCCAGGGGCAGGCGACGCCGCCGGTCCGGGAACCGGTCGTCGGGTGGGATAACGGGGCGGAGATATGGGGCTGGGATACGGGGGTGGCAGCTTCGCGGCTACAACTGCAACGTCAGCTTGTTCCCGCAGGCACGGGAGCAGCAGGTCATCATCGACTTGCCTTCTGCTCGTTCGCTTTTGGTGAGCAGCATGTCGCGGTGGTCCACCTGGCCGTCGAGCACCGGTACCTCACAGGCACCGCAGAGCCCCTCCTCGCAGTCGCTCTCGACGTCGATGTTGGCGGCGCGAAGAGCCTGCAGCACGGTCTGGTCCGCCCGGACGGGCAAGGTGAGGCCGGAGTCCTTGAGCTCGACCTCGAAGGCGTGCTCGACGGAGGGGTCGAGGGCCTCGAGCTTGGAGGTGAAGTGCTCGACGTGGAGGGTGTCGTCGGGCCAGCCGGCGGTCGCGTCCTCCAGAGCGCTGATCAGCCGGTCCGGTCCACAGGCGTACACCTGGGTTCCTTCGACGGCGCCGTCGAGGAGACTCGCGACGTCCAGCCGCGCGCCGGACGACTTCGGGTAGAGGCGCAACCGCTCGCCGTGGTCGGTCTTCAGCCGGTCCACGAAGGCCATGGTCGCAAGATCCCTTCCCGCGTAGTGGATCTCGTACGAACGCCCGTCAGTCTTGAGCTTGTCGGCCATGGCGGCGATCGGGGTGACGCCGATACCACCGGCGACCAGGACGTAGTGGCTGGCGTCCGGGTCGAGCTTGAAGTGGTTGCGCGGCCCCCGAATCTTCAGCGAGTCGCCCACGCGAACGCGGTCGTGGATGAACCGCGATCCTCCCCGGCTCTCGGGCTCACGCAGGACGGCGATGTCGTAGGTGTCGTCGTCCGGGTTGCCGCAGAGCGAGTACTGACGCGAGACGTCCCCGCAGTCGATGTCGACGTGCGCGCCCGGGGCCCACTTCGGCAGCGGACGGCCGGACGCGTCGGCGAGGGTGAGCCGGACGACGCCCTCGGCCTCCTGCTTCATCTCACGGACGACCATGGTCCGGGAGATGTTCTTCTTGGACGGCTCGCCGATCCGAACCGGTTGTGTCGCACCGAGGATCGACGGGTCGAGGCGCTCCGGGTTCTTGGCCGGGTCCCACTGGACCCACACGTGCTCGGGCCCGCGGAAGGAGGTGTTCGGCAGGTAGGTGAACTGCTGGCCGGGCACCAGCTCCATGTGGGGCAGCCGCTTGGTGAGCTCCTCGAGGAAGATCTGGATCTCCATGCGGGCGAGGTTCTTGCCCATGCACTGGTGGCTGCCGTACCCGAACGTCAGGTGGTCGCTGGCGTTGTCGCGACGGACGTCCACGTCGTCGGGGTTGTCGAAGTGCCGCTCGTCGTGGTTCGCCGACGAGTTCACGATCAGAAGCTTCGACCCCTTGGGGATCGGCACTCCCCCGATCTCGGTGTCCTCGGTGACGAGCCTGCGCCAGGCCGCGACGGAACCGGAGTACCGCAGGCACTCCTCGACCGCGTTGGGGATGAGGCTAGGGTCGGCGCAGATCTCCTCCCAGACCTCACGGTTCTCCAGCAGCAGCCGCATGGCGTTCGCCGAGGCGTGGGCGGTGGTCTCGTGGGCGGCGACGATGCCGGCCATCATCATCGAGTGCAG
>JASBSH010000006.1 GCA_030149025.1 Actinomycetales bacterium
AATCACCGACCAGCAGCAACAGGTCCTGGACCTGCTCGGCCTCCCCGCCGCCGTCTACACCGAGCACCCGTAATCGGCGAGATATCGCTCACGAGATGTGCGGAACGTCAGTCAGTGTGCGGTCAACACGCCGTATTTGCCGGATCGCCCCTTTCAGAGCCGGTCGGCGAGCTTGCGGCAGGCAATCTGCACCGGGTCCCACACCGGCGAGAACGGCGGGGCGTAGGCGAGGTCGAGCATGGCCACCTCGTCGACACGCAGACCGGCCCACATGGCGGTGGCTGCGGTGTCGATGCGCTTGCCCGCCCCCCGCCCACCGACGATCTGGCAGCTGAGCAGCCTGCCGATGCCCTTCTCCCCCACCACGCAGACGGTGATCGGGTCGGCCTCGGGCATGTAGCCGGAGGCGGTCGTCGAGTCCACCGTGACGACGGCGACGTCGTCCTCGTTCAGCCCCATCTGCGGCAGCCACTTCCGCAGCACACCCGTCCTGGCGACCTCGGCCCGGCCGGCCCGGGTGATCGCCGTCCCGACGATGCCGGGGAAGCTGGCCGTGCCACCGCCGATGACGGTGCCCGCGACGCGCCCTGCCTTGTTGGCATGCGTGCCGAGCGGGACGAACCAGTGCGAACGAAGGGTTCGGTTGTAGACCTCGCAGCAGTCACCTGCCGCCCAGACGCCGTCCTGGACGCGCTGCTGCTCGTCCGGTACGAGCCCGCCATGGCGCCCTATCGGTAGGCCGGCCTCCATGGCGAGCCGCACGCGGGGCCGCACGCCGATCCCGAGGGCCACCACCTCCGCCTCGTACTCGGCGCCACCGGCGCAGGCGACGCGGACGCCGGGCTGCGTGGCGTCGTCCCTGGTGCCGTTCGCCGCCCCGGCGCCCGCCGGACTCGGTCCGAGCGAGCCGAGGGCGTTGACCTCGACACCGGTGACCACCTCGACACCGGCCTGCTCCAGCCCCTTGCGGACCAGCGCGGCCATGTGCGGGTCGAACGACGACGACATCGGCTCCTCGCCGCGGGTCACGAGCGTCGTGGCGACACCGAGCCGGGCGAACGTCTCCGCGGTCTCCACACCGATGAAGCCGCCGCCGACGACGAGGGCGCTGGTCGGCTTGTTCTCCAGCAACGTGCGCCACGCGTAGCCGTCGTCGAGAGTCTTCACCGGCAGAGCGCCCGGGACGCCGCGCGCCCAGTCCGGCAGGACGGGCTCGGCCCCGGTGGCGAGCATGAGGTCATCGAAACCGACTGTGCACGTTCGGCTCTCCTCCAGGTCGCGGACCTCGACCTTGCCGGACGCGAGATCGAGCGCCATGACCTCGTGATGCATGCGAAGGTCGACGCCCATCGAGCGGTGCTCGCCGGCGGTGCGGGCGACGAGCGCGTCGGCCGACTCGACGTCCCCGGCCATCCAGTACGGGATCCCGCAGGCGCTGTAGGAGGTGTGGCCGGTCTTCTCGAACACGATGACCTCGAGGTCGACGCCGCGTGAACGGGACACGCGCAGCGCCTGGTGCGCCGCGCTCATGCCTGCCCCGTCGGCACCGACGACGACCAGCCTGCGTCTGTTCATGGCGTCATCCTGCCGGGAAGACGTGCTGGCGCACCCACGCGTGCATCGCGATCGCGGCCGCCGCACCGACGTTGATCGACCGCGTCGACCCGAACTGGCTGATCGACAGCACCGCATCGCACACCTTGCCCGCCGCCTCGGACAGGCCGGTGCTCTCCTGCCCGAACACGAGCACCGCCCGCTCGGGCAGCTCGGCGGTCTCCAGCGGGACGGCGCCAGGCAGGTTGTCGACGCCGACGAGCGTCAGGCCCTGGGTCGCCGCCCACGCCGCGAGCTCGTCCGCGTCCGGGTGGTGGTGCACGTGCATGTACTTGTCGGTGACCATGGCTCCCCGCCGGTTCCACCGCCGCCGCCCCACGACGTGCACGGCGGCGACGTTGAACGCGTTCGCCGTGCGCACCACCGAGCCGATGTTGAAGTCGTGCTGCAAGTTCTCGATCGCGACGTGCAACGGGTGCCTGGTGGTGTCCAGCTCCGCGACGATCGCCTCGCGGCGCCAGTACCGGTAGCGGTCGACGACGTTGCGACGGTCGCCGTGCGCCAGCAGGTGCGGGTCGTACCGCTCGTCGTCCGGCCACGCGCCCACCCACGGGCCGACGCCGACGTCCCGGACGTGCGGGTCGTCGTCCCTGCCGGTCGTGTCGCCGATCCCGGCGTCGGTGACGCCGGTCTCGTCGGCGTGCTGCCCCGTCACGTGCCCAGGCTACGGTCAGCGGAAGGCATCTACGCTGGGCCGGTGCTCGACGCCCTCCTGCCCATGACCGCATTACCCGCCCTCGGCCCGTCGTGGCTGGATGCCCAGAACCTCATCGAGTCCTTCGGCTCGTACGCGCTGATCGGGATCGCCGTCGTCGTCTTCATCGAGACCGGTCTGCTGTTCCCGTTGCTGCCCGGCGACTCGCTGCTGTTCACCGCGGGCCTGCTCGTCGCGCAGGACGAGATCGGCACGCCGCTGTGGGTGCTGGTCCTGATGCTGTTCGCGGCCGCGTTCCTCGGCGACCAGACCGGGTACCTGATCGGCCGAGAGCTGGGGCCGAAGGTGTTCAACAAGCCGGACTCGCGGATCTTCAAGCGGTCCCACATCGAGCAGACCAACGCGTACTTCGAGAAGTACGGCGGCCGGACCATCATCATCGCCCGGTTCGTGCCGTTCGTGCGCACCTACGCCCCGGTCGCAGCCGGCGTCGGGCGCATGAACTACCGGCACTTCGTGTCCTACAACGTGATCGGTGCCTTTCTGTGGGGTGTCGGTGTCACGGTGCTCGGGTACTTCCTGGGCCAGATCACCTTCATCAAGGACAACATCGAGCTGATCCTCGTCGCGATCGTCGCGTTGTCTCTGGTGCCGGTCGCCGTCGAGGTGCTGCGCGCCCGCCGCAACGGGAAGAAGACTCATGAGGGCCAGCAGGACGGCGCCACGCACGCCGGCGGGGTCGCTGCGGCGGAGCGCGTGGCGGAGAAGGACGTCGAAGGCTGACGAGGGGGCTGAGGCGTGACCCGTGGCGAGGTCGAGTGCTGGCTGACGGATATGGACGGCGTGCTGGTCCATGAGGAGGTCGCGCTGCCCGGCGCGTCGGACTTCCTTCAGCGCCTCGTGGACCGCGAGCGCCGCTTCCTGGTCCTGACCAACAACTCGATGTTCACCCCGCGGGACCTGCGGGCCAGGCTTGCCGGGTCGGGGCTGCACATCCCGGAGGAGTCCATCTGGACGTCGGCCCTGGCGACCGCCCAGTTCCTGTCGGACCAGATGCCGGGCGGCTCCGCGTACGTGATCGGCGAGGCGGGCATGACCACCGCGCTGCACGAGGTCGGGTACGTGCTGACCGACAAGGACCCCGATTTCGTGGTGCTCGGTGAGACGCGGACCTACTCCTTCGAGGCGATCACCCGGGCGATCCGGCTGATCATCGGCGGTGCCAGGTTCATCGCCACGAACCCCGACCCGACCGGGCCGTCGCTGGAGGGCCCGCTGCCGGCGACCGGTTCGGTGGCGGCCCTGATCACCCGGGCGACCGGCGCTTCGCCGTACGTGGTGGGCAAGCCGAACCCGATGATGTTCCGCAGTGCGATGAACCGGA
>JASBSH010000012.1 GCA_030149025.1 Actinomycetales bacterium
GGCGCGGAACGCCGAGCCGTCGAGCATCCCGAGGCGGTCGGCGGTGTTGTCCAGGTACCCGAGGTCGGCCATCAGCCGCTCCGCGTACAGCGCCCAGCCCTCGCCGTGTCCGGAGACCCAGCACATCATCCGGCGCCACCGATTGAGCAGCTGCGAGCGGTACATGGTCTGCCCGATCTGCAGGTGATGCCCGGGGACGCCCTCGTGGTAGACGGTCGTCGTCTCACGCCAGGTTCCGAACGAGGTGACGCCCTCCGGCACCGCCCACCACATGCGGCCCGGGCGCGAGAAGTCCTCCGACGGGCCGGTGTAGTAGATCCCGCCGGAGGTGGTGGGCGCGATCATGCACTCGATCCGGCGCACCGGCTCCGGGATGTCGAAGTGAACGTCCCCGAGCTCCGCCACCGCGGCGTCCGCCTTCTGCTGCATCCAGTCCCGGAACGCCTCCTTGCCCTCGATGTTGACCGCAGGGTCCGCGTCAAGGTGCGTGACGGCGTCCTCGATCGTCCCGCCGGGCACGATCTTGTCGGCGACGGCGCGCATCTCGTCCTCGATCCGCGCGAGCTCCTCGATACCCCACTCGTAGGTCTCCTCGAGATCGATCCTCGCGCCGAGGAAGTAACGGGACCACAGCTGGTAACGGTCACGTCCCACCGCGTCCTCCTCACGAGCACGAGGCAGGACGTCGTCACGCAGGAACGCGGTCAGCCTCGCGTAGGCGACGGCCGCGGCACGGGCGCTCTTCTCCAGATCCGAGGCCAGGGAGGCCGGCGGCTCGGCGCCGTCGACCTTGGCGCTCGCGGCGAGGTCGGCGAAGAAGCCCTTGCCAGGCTCGGAGAGCTGCTCGGTCTGCTTGATGACCGCTTCGACCTGACGGCGGGCGGGCCCGTTGCCGTCGGAGATGGCGCGGCGCAGACCCTCGATGTAGGTCTCGGACGCCCTGTCGAGGTGCTTCATCCGGGCAGCGATGTTGCTCCACTGCTCCGCGGTCTGCGTGCCCATCAGGTCGAAGACGTCGCGCATGCCCTGGGCCTCGGATGCGATGACGTTGAGCGGGCCGTAGGCCAGGCCCGCGTCGTGGATCTCGAGCTCCAGCCCGACGCGCTCGCGGACCGCTGCGACCGTGACGGCGTCGACGTCGTCGGCGGGAGTGGCGGCCTCGACGTCACGCAGGAACCGGCGCGCGCGCTCCGCTCGTTCGTCGACGGCGCCCGGGGAGTAGTCGGTGACTTCCGCGTCGTACCCGGCGATCCCGAGGTAGGTGGCGGCGAACGGGTCCAGCCGGCAGTAGTCGTCGACGTACGCGTTGGCGATCTGGTCGACGGCGCTCATGGCGCGTGGCTCAGGTGTCGTCACGAGCCGAATCTAGTGCAGGCGCTGAGCGTTCAGCGCTCAGCCCGCAAAGCTCAGCGCTTGGCGGCGACCGGCGGTGCGCTGCAGTCATGGTGGGGCACCGACTGGCCGGCACAGTGTGCGCCACAGTCGATCAGCCAGTTCCACACCTGGGGCAGTGAAAGCCGTGAGTCATGCAGGATGACGGCCCGACGCGTCCCGGGCTCGACCGTCGCCCTCGTGACACCCGGGCAGGTGAGCAGCATGTGCTCCGCGGTCTGGCAGTCGTCGGCCCAAGGCACCCCGCTGAGGTCAAGGACCAGACGACAGGTTGGCGGCGTTCTCGTCATGTCGGCCTCCCTGGGTCACGGCCATTGTACCTTCCCGGGCCGCTACTTCCTCCGACCTCCGGTACTCCGGGTGTCCTCGCCCCTGGGCTGCAGGGACAGGTCCACCGGACCGTTCAGGACGCGCATGATCCTGGTCGCCTGCACGATCGACGCGACAGCGGTGAGCCCGCTGACGAACAGCACGGCCGCGGGTAGTGGGCCGGAGGGTGCGTTGATCGCCCAGAACAGGGCGCCCGTCGAGAGAACGGCGACGACCAGCAGGACCCAGAACCAGCGGCGGGCCAGCGGGACGTCGACGCCCGCCGCCATCAGTGACCCCGGGGGTTGTTGATCCAGACGTTGATGCTGATCGCGGCCAACGCCAGCAGGATCACGAGCACCACGCCCATCGAGATCTTGCGGTCGCGCCAGTGGCGTCGCGGACTGCGGTACAGGAACGGCACGAGGTACAGCAGCCCGAACACGACCGCCATGACGATGCCGACGGAGGCGACCCCGAACCACTCCTCGAACGGGAAGAACCACCAGAAGAACCACAGGGGGCGGGTGACTTCGATGCCCTCGACCGGTTGGGGCCCCAGGACCGGGGGCAGCAGGACCGCCAGCAGTGAGAGCCCGCCCACCAGGACCAGACCGAACGCACCGGCCCGCTTCAGGTGGTTGGTGAACGGCTCGGGCTCCTCGGCCTCCGGGTGCGGGATGGAGGGATGAGGTGAGATCTTGTGCCGCTTGACCAGCAGGGCGTGCAGGACGAAGAGCACCAGGATGAGGCCGGGCAGGATCACCGCGTGCGCGGTGTACAGCCGGAACAGGATCGGCACGCGGTCGGTCAGGCCGCCGGTGAACCACACACCCAGACCGCCCAGCAGCTCCGCGACGTCCAGGTTGTGCAGCAGCGCCTCGAAGCCCTCCTGGTCCCACTTCAGCACCGTCCCGGTGAACACCGCCAGGAAGGTCAGCAGCAACATGGTGGAGCCGACGATCCAGTTGCCCTCACGAGGCTTCTTGAAGGACCCGTGCAGGAACACCCGGAGCATGTGCAGGACGGCGAGCACGAACATCGCCTGCGCCGTCCAGAAGTGCAGCCCCCGGGCGAAGCCGCCGAGCCACACGTTCGTCACGAGGTCGCGGACGGACTGGTTCGCGTCCTCCGGCATCGGGCTGTAGAACTGGCCGATGTAGATGCCGGTCACCAGCAGGACCAGGAAGCTGACGCCGGTGAGTGCTCCCAGGCTCCACCCGAGGTTGTTGGCATGCTCCGGGACCGGGTACTCCAGTGCCCGGATCCCCATCCGCTCGTCGACCGCGTCGACGAACCGGCGCCACGGTCCGGGTTGCGGCCGAGTGGTCCTCGTTGTCTCCCCGGTCGCCCCGGTTACCGTCTCGTTCATGACCGGGCCTCCTGCCTCGTCGTGGTGTCGGTGCCAGTTCCCTGCATACGGCGAAGCTGGGCCAGGGTGTGCCGCGGACGCCACAACCGGGCGAGGAACAGCCCCAGCGCTATCGCCCCGAGCGCGAGGATCAGCAAGACCACGTCACCGCCGTCGCTGATGCCGCGTTCGGGCTCGAACGGATCCAGCACCAGGGTCGTGGCCGGGTCCTCACCGGTCGCCATCGGTCCCTGCGGCGGCTTTGCCAGCGCCGGCGCCGCCTGCAGCAACAGGGCTCGGGCCTCGCTCAGTGCCTCCTGCCCGGCGGACGCGCCACCGGCGTCCTCCACCACGGTCACCGCCTGCTCGACCAGGGCCAGGTCCACACCCGACGGGTCCGGCGCCTCCAGGGCGTCCTGCATCTTCTCCAGCGCCCGCTCAGCACCACCGTCGTTGGCGATCAGGGAGATCGCCTGCTGCACCAGGTCGACGGAGAAATCGCTCTCCTCCGCGTTCGGGTCGGCATTCGCCGGCGCGGCCGACAGGACGAACGCCAGTGCCGCGATCGCCGCGAAGACCACGCCGCGAAGCGGCCACCGACCTCGGACCCGATGCGTCGTGCCCCGACTTGTCAACAGAAACACGCCCTCTGCTAGGCAGGACCGGACTGGTCGAAGGACCAGCCGGTGAACCGACTGATGAACCCACTTAAGGCCAGAACCTAAGGGACAGAGCCGATCTTTGTCGAACCGGCTCGCCGCAGATTCGGGGCAGATTCGGGGCAGATCCGGCATCGGATCCGGTATCAGGGCAGGTGGGTCAGTGCGGGAGAGCGGATGCCTTCCACGCGCCCGGACCCGGGATGAGCGGCGGCTGCACCGCACGGCCTCGGTCGTTCCAGGTGCTGCGCGGCCGAGCCTCGGCGGCGACCGCACCACCACGGGCAGCGAGCACGGTGACCAGCGCCGCGATCTCCTCCGGGGTCGGCTCGCCGTGGACGATCCTCAGCGCAGGGCGCTGCTGCTCCGAACCAGCAGCGGTGGTGTCGTCGCTCACGGTTCCTCCGTCCCGTCGCCATCCGGGTCGTCGTCCAGGTCGTCGTCGTCCAGGTCATCGTCGTCCAACCCGTCGAGCAGGTCGCTGTCGTCACCACGCGCCACGTAGTACTGCGTGACGACGAACCCCGCGGCCTCCAGCCGGCCGACCAGCTCACCGGCGGCGTCGTCGAGGATCCCGACCACCGCGTCGAGCTGCTCGACGCTGCCTTCCGAGACACCGACGACCATCCCCATGCTGAAGCCGTCCAGCGCGAGGAGCTCCGCGCCGTCCAGGTCCTCGTCGGACGCGGCGGTCGCCGAGAAGGCGACGTCGTCCTCCTCGTCTCCGTCCTCGCCCTCCCACAGCGGCTCGACCGACGCCGGGAAGCCGAGCTCTGCCTCGAACTCGTCCTCCAGGCGCCCGAGAGCGAGCCCGAGAGTCTCGTAAGCGGAGTCCACCCGCGGGTCGATCCCCGCCTGGTCCTTCGCGAACTCGCCCCGCACGCCACGGGCCACGGCGACGTACTGGTGCAGGGCGTCGACAACGCCCGCGACCGCCTGGTCGAGCGGGGACGAGGTCGACCCCGAGCTGGGTCCGGAGCTGGACTCGGTCACAGAGGTATGTTGCCGTGCTTCTTGGGCGGAAGCGTCTGCCGCTTGTTCCGGAGCATCCGCAGTGCCTTCACGACCTCCGCGCGGGTGCGGGACGGCGCGATAACGGCGTCCACGTAACCGCGCTCGGCGGCCACGTACGGGTTCGCCAGGGTCTGCTCGTACTCGGTGATGAACTCCTGCCGCAGGGTTTCGACGTCCTCGCCACGCTCCGCGGCGGCCTTGAGCTGCGAGCGGTACAGGATGTTGACGGCGCCCTGCGCGCCCATCACCGCGATCTGCGCCGTCGGCCAGGCCAGGTTCACGTCCGCGCCCAGGTGCTTGGAGCCCATGACGTCGTACGCGCCGCCGTACGCCTTGCGGGTGATCACCGTCACCAGTGGCACGGTCGCCTCGGCATACGCGAAGATCAGCTTCGCGCCGCGACGGATGATCCCGTCCCACTCCTGGCCGGCGCCGGGAAGGAAACCCGGCACGTCCACGAACGTCAGCACCGGCACGTTGAACGCGTCACAGGTGCGCACGAACCGCGCCGCCTTCTCCGAGGCGTCGATGTCCAGCGTGCCGGCAAGCTGCATCGGCTGGTTCGCCACGACGCCGACCGCGCGCCCCTCGACCCGGCCGAACCCGGTGATGATGTTCGGGGCGAACAGCGGCTGCGTCTCAAGGAAGTCGCCGTCGTCCACGACGTGCGCGATCACCTCGTGCATGTCGTACGGCTGGTTGGCCGAGTCCGGGATGAAGGTGTCGAGCTCGAGGTCCTCGTCGGTGATCTCGAGCAACGACGGGTCGCCGTCCGGACCGTCCAGGAAGACCGGCGGCTCGGACAGGTTGTTCGACGGCAGGAAGCTGAGCAGCTCCTTGACGTAGGCGATCGCGTCGTCCTCGCCGGTCGCCATGTAGTGCGCGTTGCCGGACTTGGT
>JASBSH010000016.1 GCA_030149025.1 Actinomycetales bacterium
CGACCAGGTGGCCCGCGCCATGTGGTCGGTGAAGTACTTGCCGAAGCCGGGCGCGGCCAGGATCCGGGTGCGCTCCTCGGGGCTGACCGGCGACGGGTTCGGATGCAGCGGGAAGTCCAGCACGGCGGTGCTCGTCCCCGCCTGCGAGTTCGTCACCGACGGCGTCGAGGCAGCTGTCATGTGCGCACGCTATCCGATCGCGCTGCCGGTACCCCGGCGCGCCCGAACGTCTCCCGTCCGGTGCCGACCGGAGCGGACCCTCAGCCCAGACGGGCGACGATGGTGTCGCCGACCGCGCTGGTGGACCGGCTGGCGCCCGCGCGTTCGGCCAGGTCGGCTGCGACGGCGTCCGTGACGCGCCGGGCAGCGGCCCAGTACCCGAGGTGCTCGAGCAGCAACGCGACGGACAGGACAGTCGCGGTCGGGTCCGCGACACCCTTGCCGGCGATGTCGGGTGCCGACCCGTGCACGGGCTCGAACATGCTCGGTGCGGTGCGGTCGGGGTTGACGTTCCCGGACGCCGCCAGCCCGATCCCGCCGGTCACCGCGGCAGCCAGGTCGGTGACGATGTCGCCGAACAGGTTGTCGGTGACGATCACGTCGAACCGTACCGGGTCGGTGACGAGGAAGATCGTCTCCGCGTCGACGTGCAGGTAGTCGACGGTGACGTCGGGGAACTCAGCGGCGACCGCCTCCACGGTCCGTCGCCACAGGTGGCCGGCGTAGGCCAGGACGTTGTGCTTGTGCACCAGGGTCAGCTTCCCCCGGGGCCGGGCCTGTGCCCGCGCGAACGCGTCGCGGACGACGCGCTCCACACCGAACCGGGTGTTGACGCTGACCTCGGTCGCCACCTCCTGCGGGGTGTCGACGCGCAGGGCGCCCCCGTTGCCGGTGTAGGGGCCCTCGGTCCCCTCGCGGACAACGACGAAGTCGATGTCGCCCGGGTCGGAGAGCGGGCAGCTGACGCCGGGGAACAGCCGCGACGGCCGCAGGTTGACGTACTGGTCCAGCTCGAACCGCAGGCGCAGGAGCAGGCCCCGCTCAAGGACACCGCTCGGCACGGTGGGGTCGCCGATGGCGCCCAGCAGGATCGCGTCGTGCTGGCGGATCTCGTCAAGAGCGCCTGACGGCAACGTCTCCTTGGTGCGGTGCCAGCGGGCGGCACCGAGGTCGTACTCGGTCGTCTCCACCTTGACGCCTCCGGCAGCGGTGACTGCGTGGAGCATCTTGAGGCCCTCGGCCACCACCTCGGGGCCGATCCCGTCACCAGGGACGACGGCCAGCCTGATCACGTCGGACGTTGCGCCTGCCATGGCTCCAGCCTAGAGACGGTCCCAGTTCCCGGGACGGCTCTCTCGCCATTCGGACTTCGCGCCCGCGATGACGCTTCTCGCGCCGACCGGACGCGCGTGCTGCCCGCTATTGCAGGTTGATGGCCCGCGCCTGGCTCGCGGCGATGACGTCGCCGATCTCGTCGAGGAGGTGGGCGGGCATGGCCGAGTCGAGGGCGAGGACACCGACCGCGTGCCCGCCGGCCACGTCGCGCGAGACCTGCATCCCTGCGATGTTGACGTCCGCCTTGCCGAGCAGCTGGCCGAGCGCACCCACGACACCGGGACGGTCCGCGTACCGCAGGACCAGCATGTGGTCGGCCAGCGGCATCTCCAGCTCGAAGTCGTCGATGCCGATGAGCTTCTGCACCAGCTTGGCCCCGGTGAGCGTCCCGGACACCGAGATCGTCTCCCCTGACGAGAGAGTGCCCCGAACGGTGAGCACGTTGCGGTAGTCGGGGCTCTCCGGTTCCGTCAGCAGCCGCACGTCGACGCCCCGTTCGGCAGCCACCAGGGGCGCGTTCACGTAGGTCACCTGCTCGGGGACCACATCGGCGAACAGGCCCTTGAGCACGGCGAGCCGCAGCACCGACACGTCGTGCCCCGTGATCTCCCCGCGGACCTCGACGTCGAGCTGCACCGGGACGGACTGGGCGAGCGCCGTGAAAACCTCGCCCAGCCGTTCGGCGAGCGGGATGCCGGGGCGGACCTCCTCGTCGATCGCTCCCCCGCTGACGTTCACGGCATCCGGCACGAGCTCTCCCGCCAGCGCTTTTCGCACCGACGCGGCGACCACGAGCCCCGCTCGCTCCTGCGCTTCGACGGTGCTCGCGCCGAGGTGCGGTGTGGCGACGACCTGCGGCAGGTCGAGCAGGGGGGACGACTGCGGGGGCTCCTGCTCGAAGACGTCGATCCCCGCCCCTGCCACGCGGCCGGACCGGATCGCTTCTGCCAGTGCCGTTTCGTCGACGATCCCGCCGCGAGCCGTGTTGATGACATGGACGCCGTCACGCACCTTCGCGAGCGCTCTCGCGTCGATCAGCCCGACCGTTTCAGGTGTGCGGGGAAGGTGGACGCTGATGACGTCGCTGCCGGAGAGCAGTTCGTCGAAGGTCACCATGCGGACGCCGTGCTGCGCCGGGCGGGCACCCGAGATGTACGGGTCGTAGGCGATGACGTTCATGCCGAAGGCGCGCAGGCGGTCGGCCACCAGGACACCCACACGTCCGAGCCCGACGATGCCGGCCGTCTTCTCGGACAGCTCCCTGCCGACGAAGCGCGAGCGCTCCCATCTGCCCTGTTTGACTGACGCATCCGCCTCAGTCACCCGCCGCACGGTGGCCAGCAGCAACGCGACGGTGAGCTCGGCCGCGGAGACGATGTTGGACGTCGGGGCGTTGACGACCATGACCCCGGCGTGGCTCGCGGCGCCGACGTCCACGTTGTCCAGCCCGACACCGGCGCGTGCCACGACCCGCAGGCGTCGAGCAGCAGCCAGCAGCTCGCCGTCCACCTTGGTCGCCGAACGCACGAGTAGAGCCTCGGCGTCGGGGACGGCGGCAAGCAGTGCTGTCCGGTCGGTGCCGTCGACGTACCGGACCTCGAAGTCGGGGCCCAGGGCGTCGACGGTGGCGGGCGAGAGCTCCTCGGCGATGAGGACCACCGGTCTGGTCACCCGCCGGAGTCTAGGACCCGCTGTCCTCGAAGAGGTTGCCGTACAGCCACTCCACCTCGGGGTGACGGCCCACGACCGCCCAGAGAACGTCCTCGAGCCGGTCGAGGTCCACGCCGGGCGGGAGCGTGAAGACGCTCATCGTGTCCGGGATGCGGCCGTCCAGCCAGCCGCCGAGAGGGCGGAGCAGGAGGGACACGGCGTCGCAGGTGTCGTCGTCCGCGAACACCTGGACGGCGATGTTGCCGCTCGCCTCCACGAGCTCCGGGGAGCCGTCGTCCCGGATCGCGACGATGTCGCCGGCGGCCACGCCGAGTACGAGGCCCGGGGAGGCAAGGAGCCGAAAACGTCCGTGCCCCAACGCTTCTGCCGCGACCTGTTCGTGGACGGGGCCAGCAGGGTCGGCCAGCAGGGTGAGGGTGGTCCCGGCCATGCTCGACAGGTTAGCCGTCATGACCGGTCCCACCCCACCACTGGACCGCTTGCTCCCCCCACCATGCGATGGCTTGCTCCCCCCACCATGCGATGGCTTGCTCCCCACCATGCGATGGCTTGCTCCCCACCATCCGGTGATCATGAAATCCCGGTTCGGTGGGGGGTAGCGCAGCCGCGTCAGCGGGCCGCGGTGCCCTCGGTGTAGTCCGAGTCGGACGCCTGCACCCAGCTCATCAGCTTGCGCAGCTCACGGCCGGTGGCCTCGATCGGGTGCGCCTCGCCCTCGGCGCGCAGGCGCTTGAAGTCGGGGGCACCGGCGTCCTGGTCCTCGATGAACCTTCGCGCCCAGGTGCCGTCCTGGATGTCGCCCAGGACGTCCTTCATCCGCTCCTTGACGCTCGGGTCGATGACCTTGGGGCCGGAGGTGTAGTCGCCGTACTCGGCGGTGTCCGAGACGCTCCAGCGCTGCTTGGCGATACCGCCCTCGTACATGAGGTCCACGATGAGCTTCAGCTCGTGCAGGCACTCGAAGTAGGCGACCTCCGGCTGGTAACCGGCCTCGGTCAGCGTCTCGAAGCCGTACTGCACGAGCTTGCTCATGCCGCCGCACAGGACTGCCTGCTCGCCGAACAGGTCGGTCTCGGTCTCCTCGGCGAAGGTGGTCTTGATGCCGCCGGCACGCAGGCCGCCGATGCCCTTGGCGTACGACAGGGCGAGGTCCCAGGCCTTGCCGGAGGCGTCGTTCTCCACCGCCACGAGCACCGGAACACCACGGCCGTCGACGAACTCGCGGCGGACCAGGTGGCCGGGGCCTTTGGGGGCGACCATCGCGACGTCCACACCAGCCGGGGGCTTGATGTAGCCGAACCGGATGTTGAAGCCGTGGCCGAAGAACAGCGCGTCGCCCTCGACCAGGTTGGGCTCCACCGCCTCGGCGTACAGGTGCCGCTGCACGTGGTCCGGCGCCAGGATCATGATCAGGTCGGCCTCCTCGCACGCCTCGAACGGCGTCAGGACGCGCAGGCCCTCGGCCTCGGCCTTCGCGCGGCTCTTGCTGCCCTCGGGCAGACCGACGCGGACGTCGACACCCGAGTCGCGCAGCGACAGCGCGTGGGCGTGCCCCTGGCTGCCGTAACCCAGGACGGCGACGTGCCGGTTCTGGATGACGGCCAGGTCGGCGTCGTCGTCGTAGAACATCTCAGCCACGATGGGCTCTCCTTTGTGTGTCGATTCTTGGTGGAAGTTCGGTTGATGTGAGTGCCGCCGCGGCGTTCACTGGTTGGTGCTGAGTGCCTCCGCGGCGTTCACGCCTTGGTGCTGAGTGCCGCCGCCCCAATAGGTTCGCTGCGGTGGCACTCCGCGGCGTCACCGGGGTGCCGGGTTCATGGCGTCAGCCTGTGCGCGACGACCGGTCGGTGATCGACCGCCCGCCACGCCCCACGGCGACGAGCCCGGACTGCACCAGCTCCCGGACGCCGTACGGCTCGAGCACCTTGAGGAAGGCGTTGACCTTCGACGAGTCGCCCGTCGCCTCGATGGTGAGCGCGTCAGGTGTGACGTCGACGACCTTGGCGCGGAACAGGTTCACCAGCTCCAGCACCTGCGACCGTGCGGCCCCCTCGACCCTGAGCTTGATCAGCAACAGCTCGCGCTGGACGGACGCCTCAGCGTCGAGCTCGACGACCTTGATGACGTTGACGAGCTTGTTGAGCTGCTTGGTCACCTGCTCCAGCGGCAGGTCCTCCACGTCGACGACCACGGTGATCCGCGAGACGTCCTGGTGCTCGGTCGGTCCCACCGCGAGCGAGTGGATGTTGAACCCGCGGCGAGCGAACAGAGCCGCCACGCGGGTAAGCACGCCGGGCTTGTTCTCGACGAGCACCGACAGCGTGTGCCTGGTCATCGCGCGCTCAGCCCTCTTCCCGGTCCCAGGTCGGGGCGGTGCCCCGCGCGACCTGGATGTCGTCGTTGCTCACTCCCGCGGGCACCATCGGCCACACCATGGCGTCGCGGTGAACGACGAAGTCGACCACGACGGGGCGGTCGTCGACCTCCATCGCCTTCTCGATGGTGGCGTCGAGGTCCTCGGGCCGCTCGCACCGCAGGCCCACGCAGCCGTAGGCGTCGGCGAGCTTGACGAAGTCGGGGATCCGCTCACCGACTGCCGCACCGGTCCCGGTGTGCAGATCAGTGTTCGAGTACCGGCCGTCGTAGAACAGGGTCTGCCACTGCCGGACCATGCCGAGCGAGGAGTTGTTGACGACCGCGACCTTGATCGGGATGCCGTTGATCGCGCAGGTCGCGAGCTCCTGGTTGGTCATCTGGAAGCAGCCGTCGCCGTCGATCGCCCACACTGTGCGGCCCGGAGCACCGACCTTCGCCCCCATCGCGGCCGGCACCGCGAAGCCCATGGTGCCGAGGCCGCCGGAGTTGATCCAGCTGCCCGGACGCTCGTACTTGATGAACTGCGCAGCCCACATCTGGTGCTGCCCGACACCGGCGACGTAGATCCCGTCCGGGCCCACGATGGTGCCGAGCCGCTCCATCACCCGCTGCGGTGCGAGCGTGCCGTCGTCGGTCTCGGTGTATCCCAGCGGGTACGTCTGCCGCCACGCATCGAGCTGTCGCCACCACGCCTCGAGGTCCGGCCTTCGGCCCGCGTCCGCCTCGGCCTGCAGGGCCGCGACCAGCTCGACGATCACCTCGCGGGCGTCACCCACGATCGGGACGTCGGCCACACGGTTCTTCGAGATCTCCGCCGGATCGATGTCGGCGTGGACGACGACGGCGCCGGGGGCGAACGTCGACAGCTGTCCCGTCACCCGGTCGTCGAAGCGGGCGCCGAGGCTGACGATCAGGTCGGCCTTCTGCAGCGCGGTGACCGCGGCGACCGTGCCGTGCATACCGGGCATGCCCAGGTGCTGGGGGTGCGAGTCCGGCAGCGCCCCGCGCGCCATCAGCGTCGTGACCACGGGGGCGCCGGACAGGTCGACG
>JASBSH010000274.1 GCA_030149025.1 Actinomycetales bacterium
CACTGCGAGCACTACCTCTGGCCCGGTGCCGTGGTCCCGTACACCTTCGCCAACGACTGGGACGACCCGTCCATCGCCGGCGACGAGAACCTCGGCATGCGCACCACGATCCGTCAGTCCATGGACGCGATCGAGGCGGTCAGCGCCCTGCGCTTCGTGCCGCGGAGCTCCGAAGGCGACTACGTCACGTTCCGGGACGGCGGCGGCTGCTCGGCCACGGTGGGGCACCGGGGCGGACAGCAGTACGTCAACCTGAACATCGCCTGCAACCAGCGCTGGATCATCGTCCACGAGATCCTGCACGCCCTCGGCTTCAACCACGAGCAGGCGCGGGAGGACCGCGACGGCTCCGTGCAGATCCACTGGGGCAACATCATCGAGGACAAGAAGCACAACTTCGAGGTCGCCGACTACTCCTTCGACATCGGCTCGTACGACTACGACTCGGTCATGCACTACGGCGGGAACGACTTCTGCAAGACCGCCACGGGCGGCGGATGCGTCGGGCCCACCATCACCACCATCCCGGCCGGCACCGCGATCGGTCAGCGCAGCCACCTGAGCGCCACCGACATCGTCGGCCTCACGGTGCGCTACCCGGGCCTGCCGCCGACCCTGTCGATCACCAGCCCGTCTCCCGGTTCCGAGTACCCGCGGCGCTCGGGCAACATCTACCTCGAGGCCGATGTGGAGGATCCCGAGCGCAGGGCCGTCACGGTGACGTGGTCGAGCAACGTGAGCGGCACGTTGGGAACGGGCAACCCGTTGACGGTGAACGCCGCCGACATGGCCTACGGCGCCCACACGATCACCGCGCGTGGGGTCGACCCGCAGGGCCACGCCGTCAGCGACACCGTGAGCGTGGTCATCACCAACCAGGCACCCACGGTTGACCTCTACCAGCCGATACCGGGCGACTTCTGCGTGAACGAGAGCATCCCCTTCCGCGCCACCGTCATCGACCTGAACGAACCAGGCGCCACCCTGCCGAACGGCAGCGTCGCGTGGAGCGTGGCCGGGTCGACCTTCGCCACGGGGAAGAGCGTCAATTACGCCTTCACGAGCGCCGGTGACCGCCAGGTCGTGGTGACGGCCACCGACGAGCTCGGGTTGCCCGGCACGGACTGGGTGCACCTCGGCATCGTGAACTGCGGTGAGAACCGGCCTCCGACGGTGAACGTCACGACGCCGGCCTCGCCCTACGTCGAGATCGTGTACACCGGCTACGACTCCGGCCGCGGCATGTGGTACGCCGACGTCGCCCTGGCCGGCACCGCGAGCGACCCCGAGGACGGTGCCCTGAGCGGCAGCGCCCTCACCTGGACCACGGACCGGAGCGCCCTGCAGAACGCTGTGCTGGGACATGGCACCAGCCTCACCGCACGCCTGTACTCCAACCAGTGCGAGGGCACGTTGCACGCCATCACGCTCGAGGCCACCGACGGTGAGTACACGCGCTCCGCCATCGTCCGGATCTGGATCTGGACGTTGTGCTGAGCTCACCGCTCA
>JASBSH010000021.1 GCA_030149025.1 Actinomycetales bacterium
GCCAAGGCGTCGATTACGCCCGCCAAGGCGACAACGGGATTACCCACGCGCTGCACTGGTCGGCCTGGCGACGCCGACACCAGGCCGAGGCACGCCGAGCCCACTTCAGACGGCGCCTACGACGCCAGATGATGACCAACTAGCCCTGTAGTACTAGCTGGGCATCAATGCTCGACGGACGGCTCACGGGCGTCGACCACGTGGTTTCATCACGGCTGTGGCAGCCGTCGAGGTGTCCGGGTTGACCGTCGTCCGGGGCGGACGAACGGTGTTGGAGGACCTCTCCGTCGCCATCCCGAGCGGCCAGGTGGTCGGCCTGCTGGGTCCGAGCGGGTGCGGCAAGAGCACGCTGATGCGAAGCATCGTGGGAGTGCAGCGGCTCGCTGCGGGGCAGGTGACCGTCCTGGGTCGCCGCGCCGGTGACCGGCAGCTGCGTCACCGCGTCGGCTACGTCACCCAGGCGCCCAGCGTGTACGGAGACCTGACGGTCCAGGAGAACCTGCGGTACTTCGCCCGTGTCATCGGCGCTCCCGCTTCCGACGTCAGCCGGGTACTGGACGACGTGGACCTCGCCGACCGGCCCCACGACCTGGTGAACGCGCTGTCCGGCGGGCAGCGGGCGCGCGTGTCGCTCGCCGCGGCCCTGCTCGGCACGCCCGAGCTGCTCGTGCTGGACGAGCCGACCGTCGGGCTGGATCCCGTGCTCCGCGAATCGCTGTGGAACCTCTTCCGCCGTCTCGCATCACACGGGGTGACGCTGCTCGTGTCCAGCCACGTGATGGACGAGGCGGTCCGCTGCGACCGGCTGCTGCTGATGCGCGATGGACAGATCCTGGCGGACGACACCCTCCCGGCACTGTTGACCAGAACCGGCACGTCCGACGTCGAGCATGCGTTCCTGACGTTGGTGCGCAGCGGCAGGCGCGGGGGTGTTCGGTGAGCGGCGCGGTCACGCTGGCCACGGCAGTGCGGGTGCTGCGGCAGCTGCGGCACGACCCGCGGACCGTCGCGCTGATCATCGTGCTGCCCTGCGTGCTGATCGGTCTGTTGGCCTGGTTGTACTCGGGCACAGCGGTTTTCGACCGCATCGGGGCACCCCTGTTGGGCGTTTTCCCGGCCACCGTGATGTTCCTGGTGACGAGTGTGGTCACGTTGCGGGAGCGGCAGTCCGGGACGCTGGAACGGCTCATGGCCAGCCCGATGGCCAAGGCGGACCTGCTGGTCGGCTACGCGCTGGCGATCGGGGCGATGGCGGTGGTGCAGGCAGTGGTGGCGACCGCGTTCGCGGTGTGGGTGGCCGGCCTGCACGTCGTCGGACCGTTACCGCTGCTCGTGGCGGTGGCGGTGGTCGACGGGTTGCTCGGCACGGCGCTCGGCCTGGGGGTCAGCGCGTTCGCCAGGACGGAGTTCCAGGCGGTGCAGTTCATGCCGGCGATCCTGTTGCCGCAGTTCCTGCTGTCCGGGCTGCTGGTGCCACGCGACCGGATGCCCGATGTCCTCCAGGCGGTTTCGGACGTGTTGCCGCTGTCGTACGCCGTCGACGCGATGGTCTCGGTGACCACCTCTGCCGACCCGGGCGGCGAGGTGGCGCGTGACGTTGCGGTGGTGCTGGCCTTCGTCGTCGCCGTGCTGACGGCGGGTGCCCTCACCCTCCGGCGGCAGACGCCGTAGCGCCCTCAGCCGGTCTCGGCCACCTCGGCCACCTGATCGATGGCGGCCGACAGCGCGGCCCGCGTGTCGTCGTCCGCGAAGGAGTACCGGACCGCCGCTTTGGCGAGGTCCGCGAGCTCACCGGGGGACAGACCGAACACCTCGTGCGCGATCTCGTACTCGCGGCCCAGCGTGGTGGCGAACATGCCCGGGTCGTCGCTGTTGAGCGTCAGCGGGACCCCCGCGTCCCGGAGGGTGTTGAACGGGTGCTCGGTGATGTCGACGACCGCGCC
>JASBSH010000043.1 GCA_030149025.1 Actinomycetales bacterium
TCGGCGAACTACCCGAACGACGGCAACGGCGGCGACCACGACTCACTCGGCCTGTTCCAGATGCGCCCCCAATCCGGGTGGGGGTCGGTCGCAGAATTGATGGGCCCGCAGTATCAGGCGCGAGCGTTCTTCGGTGGACCGACCGGCCCGAACTACCCCTCACCGCGCGGCCTGCTTGACATCCCCGGCTGGCAACAGATGGACACCGGCGAAGCCGCCCAAGCCGTCGAAGTGTCCGCCTACCCTGATCGCTACCGCAACTACGCGCCCGTCGCCGACAGCATCCTCGCCGCCCTCACCACAGGCGGCAGTGCCGCTGGCGGCGCGGGCGGCCCAGCAGTGTCGTCGTCGCGGGTGGTGTTCCCGCTGCCCGAGGGCACCTGGGTGCTGACCTCGCCGTTCGGGATGCGGGTGCACCCGATCACGGGCGAGCGGAAGATGCATACCGGCACCGACTTCGCAGCGCCCGACGGCACGCCGATCCTCGCCGCTGCGGACGGCACCGTGACCGTCGCGGAGTTCTCCGGCGGGTACGGCGGTCTCATCGTCATCGAGCACACCATCGACGGCAAGACCGTCGCGACCGCGTACGCCCATATGTGGCAGAGCGGCATCCACGTCCGCGCCGGAGACCGCGTGAGCACCGGGCAGCACATCGGCGATGTCGGCTCCTCGGGCATGAGCACCGGCGCACATCTGCACTTCGAGGTCCGGCCCGGCGGCGCGAACGGCGAGGCCATCGACGCCGCCGCCTGGCTCAACCAGCACGGGGCCGCGAACCTGCCGACGGCGACCAGCGGATCACCCGCCGCCTGCAACAACGCCACCGCGGGCACGCCGACCGGTGTCGATGGAGACCCCGACCGGCTCGTCGACGATCCCACCAGCTCGGGCAAGATCGCCGCCCGCATGCTCCACCTCTACCAGCAGACCCCCACCGCGTTCCCCGGCACTGACTGGGGCTGCTACTCACCGCGTCCCGGCACCAAATCCGAGCATCCGCTCGGGCGGGCGTGCGACATCACCTTCGGCAACCGGATCGGCCAGCGACCCACCCCGGCCCAGCTCGACGCCGGCTGGAAGGTCACCAACTGGATGAAGGACAACGCCGACGTGCTCGGCGTCGAGTACCTGATCTGGCAAGGCCAAATCTGGTCAGTCGCCCGCGACGCCGACGGCTGGCGACCCTACAACGGCGGCGGCATGCACGACCCCGCCTCCATCACCGGAGGCCACTACGACCACCTCCACGTCACAGTCAAGGTGGGGTGATCGGCGATGGGTGTCTTCCCCGACTTCGACGGGCTCGGCGGCATCGGAGACCTCCGCGCAGTGGTCGGCGCGCTCCTGACGTTCGTCCTGATCGTCGCCGTTCTCATGCTGATCGTCTCGGCGATCGTGTGGGCGATCGCGACGGCCCACGGCAACTACGCGACCGCCAGCAAGAGCCGGACCGGTGTCCTCGTCGCCGTCGGTGCGGCCGTCCTCGCCGGAGGTGGGGTGGCCTGGATGAACTGGCTGCTCAACCTCGGCCAACAACTCTGACGCCGAACGCCTCCGAACCTGTCAATGCCCACGTCCTCACCGGCGTGGGCATTGCTGTTCCGTCGCCGAGGGGGCACGGGTGCACCTGTCGCGTGTACCCCGTCTGCGAGTTCGTGGGCGGGCCGCCCGTCGCCAAGGAGACCTACCGTGTTCGATCTGCTCGCCAACGTCATGTCCGCGCCGCCGCTGCTGGTGCCGATGGACATCAACATCGAC
>JASBSH010000056.1 GCA_030149025.1 Actinomycetales bacterium
ATGTCGACGTACTCGAGGCCCATCCGCTGCAGCGACTGGTCCAGGCTCGCGAGCAGGTACTTACGGGAGCCCCCGCCCTGACCGTACGGGCCGGGCCACATGTCGTAGCCGGCCTTGGTCGAGATGATCAGCTCGTCGCGATAGGGCTTGAAGTCCTGGGCGAACAGAGTGCCGAAGTTGCGTTCTGCCGAGCCGTAAGGGGGCCCGTAGTTGTTGGCCAGGTCGAAGTGCGTGACGCCGAGGTCGAAGGCACGCCGCAGGATCGCCCGCTGCACTACCAGGGGCTTGTCGTCGCCGAAGTTGTGCCACAGCCCCAGCGAGATGACCGGCAGGTCCAGTCCGCTGGCACCGCAGCGGCGGAAGGGCATGGAGTCGTAACGGCGGTCCTCAGCGACGTAGGTCATGACCCCATGGTCCCCGGTGGTCAGGAACGGCCGCACCGAGCCCCGCTGGCCCGAGTCGGTGATCCCCCACCCCCTCGCGCGTGATCATCCAGTTGTGCACGTCGACACTGACCCCATGTGGCCGTCCGAGGCGCAGGCGCTGATCTCGCTCCAACGGGAGTTGGCCCAGGCGTCACCGGCGCTGTGGCAGCCGCCGGACCGCAGCATCGAGGTCGCGGCATGCTGGGTGTGCTTCCCGAAGGGCGTAACGGGTCCTGGTGCCGCGGGTGACCCGGTCTGGGCGGCTGCTGTGCTCATGCGCGACGGGCGCACGCTGCAGGACGCGGTGGTGACAGGGCAGGCCGGGGCGCCGTACGTGCCGGGGCTGTTCGCTCTTCGGGCGGGCGCCGTCATGGACAGGGCGGTGCAACGACTCGCCGAGGAACAGGACGTCCTCCTCCTCGACGCCACCGCTCGCGACCATCCCCGAGGCGCAGGCTTGGCGCTGCACCTCGGCGCGGCGCTGGATCTGCCCACCGTGGGCGTGACACACCGTCCCCTTGTCGCGGACGGGGACTGGCCCGAAGACCGTCGCGGCGCAACGAGCCCGCTCGTCCTCGATGGCCACGCCGTCGGCTTTTGGATGCGCACCCGCGTGCACACGCGGCCACTTGCTGTCCACCCCGGATGGCGGATCGATCGGTCCACCGCGGAACGGGTCGTCGAGGCGACGACCAGGCGGCACCGCACCCCCGAACCACTGCGCCGGGCGCGGCATGCAGCCCGGCTGGCGCGCAACGCGCGTGCGGAACTGCATGATCACGAACTGTGAGGGGTGCGCAGAACTGCATGATCACGAGAGGTGGGTGGCGAGACTGCATGATCACGAGAGGGTCAGCCCGGGTAGGCGGTGATCTCCGTCGCCTTGAGCGACACCCACACCCGCTGCCCCGGCACAAGACGCAGCTCCGCGACAGCGGCGGTCGTCACGTCGGCGAGCACCGGTGGCTCCCCCTCCAACCGAACCCTCACCACGTCGCCATGCCTCTCCAGCCCGGAAACCGTTGCTTCCCAGGTGTTCCGGGGTGACCCGTCGGGGTGGTGCCGGTGCAACGCCACCGCCGCCGGCGAGAACGCCAGCAGCACCTCGGACGCAGCGAAGACGGCCGAGGCCACCTTCAGCACGCCGCCGTCGGTGAGCACGACGTCGTTCCCGGAGCCCCCAAGCGCCTTGCCGCGCAACAGGTTCAGCCCCACGAGCTGGGCCACGTAGTCCGTCCGCGGAGCACGGGCGACGTCCAGCGGGGACCCCTCCTGCACCACCTGCCCGCCTTCCAGGACGACGAGCCGGTCGGCGAGCACCATCGCGTCGAGCGGGTCGTGGGTCACCAGCACGGTGACTCCGCCGAACTCGCGCAGGTGCCGACCGAGCTGCGTCCGGACGGAAAGCCGCGTGCCGGCGTCCAGGGCCGCGAGCGGCTCGTCCAGCAGCAGCAGGCAAGGGTCCGTCACGAGGGCGCGGGCGAGCGCAACCCGTTGCGCCTGGCCTCCGCTCAGCCGACCAGGCCGCGCGCCGGCCTCGTCCGCCAGCCCCATCCGCTCGAGCCAGGCCAGCGCCCGGGAGCGCGCCTCACGCCGTCCCACACCGCGTGCCCGGAGCCCGAACGCCACGTTCTCCAGCGCGGTCAGGTGCGGGAACAGCAGGTAGTCCTGGAAGACCATGCCGAGGGACCGCCCTTCCGGTGGCACGAGAACGCCTGTCGCACCGTCGGCCCACGTTGCGCCGTCCACCCTGACGTGCCCCCCGGTCAGCGGCACGAGACCGGCCAGCGCCCGCAGCACTGTCGACTTCCCCGCCCCGTTCGGGCCGAGGACGGCGACCACCTCCCCCGGCCGGGCCGCCAGCCGGGCTCGGACCTCGAACGCCGGACGGCGCACACGCACGTCCGCGTCCAAGCCTGCGGTCAGTGCCGCGGAGCCGTCGGCGCCCGTCACGGTGTCGCCCCGGTGAGCCAACGGCCACGGAGCAGGACGAGCACGGCCACGGACACGGCGAGCAGCAACAGGGACAGCACTACCGCCGCGGACGGCTCGGTCTCCAGGGCGAGGTAGACCTC
>JASBSH010000075.1 GCA_030149025.1 Actinomycetales bacterium
TACCCACGCGCTGCACTGGTCGGCCTGGCGACGCCGACACCAGGCCGAGGCACGCCGAGCCCACTTCAGACGGCGCCTACGACGCCAGATGATGACCAACTAGCCCTGTAGTACTAGGAACCGCCAGGTGGCGCGGGCAATGGACTCCGGCGCGGCCGTCAGGATCGCAGCCGCACGCGGTCCGGTGTGAGCTCCCCGATCGACCGGACGCCGAGCAGCTGCAGGGTGCGGGCGACGTCGCGGGCCAGGATGTCGGCGACCCGCTGCACACCCCGCTCGCCACCGGCCATCAGCCCGTACAGGTACGCCCGCCCGACGAAGACCGCCCGGGCGCCGAGCGCGACCGCGGCGACCACGTCGGCGCCGTCCATCACGCCGCCGTCCAGGTACACCTCGGCGCGGTCGCCGACCGCGGACACCACGGCCGGGAGCTCCTCCAGCGGGGTCGGCGCCCGGTCCAGCTGCCGCCCGCCGTGGTTGGAGACGATCACGGCGTCCGCCCCGGCGTCGACGACGGCGCGGGCGTCGTCGGCGCTCTGCACGCCCTTCACCACGAGCCGGCCCGGCCAGTCCTCGCGCAGCGCCCGGACGTCCGCGACGGTGGCCGACGGCTCGAAGACCCGGTCGATCAGCTCCCCCACCGTGCCGCCCCACGACTGCAGCGAGGCGAACTCCAGCGGCTCGGTGGTGAGCAGGTCGATCCACCAGCGCGGGTGGACGGCGGCGTTCGCGACGGTCCGCAGCGTGAGCGCCGGCGGGATGGTGAACCCGTTGCGCACGTCGCGCAGGCGCGGACCGGCGACCGGCACGTCGACGGTGAGCACCAGGGCCTCGTAGCCGCAGGCCCGGGCCCGCTCGACCAGGGCCTGGCTGGCCTCGCGGTCGCGCCAGAGGTACAGCTGGAACCAGCGGCGGGCGCCCGGCGCCGCCCCGGCCAGAGCCTCCAACGAGGTGGTGCCCATCGTCGAGAGCGCGTACGGGACGCCGATCCGCTCCGCCACGCGGCCGACCGCCGGCTCGCCCTCGGTGTTCATGAGTCGCGTGAAGCCCGTCGGGGCGAACCCGAACGGCAGGCTCGCGGGCTTTCCGAGGATCGCGGTCGACGTGTCGACGACGGCGACGTCGCGCAGCACGCTCGGCCGGAACTCGAGCCGCTCGAACGCCTCCCGGGACCGGCGCAGGCTGATCTCGGCGCCGGCCGCCCCGTCGGTGTAGTCGAAGACCGCGCGAGGCACCCGCCGGCGGGCGATCTCACGGAGGTCCCCGACCGTCGCCGCGCGGGCGAGGCGGCGGTCGGTGGCGTCCCCGCTGGGGCGGCGGGGACGAGCGAGCTCGGACAGCTCCGACCAGCGGGGCAGGCGACGGTCGACCACGGGGCCACCCTGCCACGCGGCGCTCCTGCCGGGCCCTCCCTGTCCCTTTTCGGGTGACGCCTCGCAGGCGTGAAGACTGCTCATCTTCCGGTCAGAGGGAGCGTCGCAGGGCCACCAGGCGCTCGTGCAGCTCATCGGCGACGTCCCAGTCGTCGGGGGCCGCCAGCAGGACGTCGCGGGCCAGTACCGCGATCTGGTCACCCAACGCGTGAGGAGCCACATCGGGGACGACGACACGCGGCCGCCGCTCCAACGCGGCGGCCCGGTCCGCCAGCCACTGCGCGACGAGACGGACCCGCTGTTCCGGTGTGTCGCCGTCCAGGTGCTCAGACGGCCGCGCGAGCCGCGCCGGGCCGAGCGAGACGATCCGCTCGACGACCCGGCGCAGCTCGCGCTCGACGTGGTCGGGTGTCCGGAAGGACACCGGTGGGGGCAGCTGCGTCAGTCGTCGCCCCTGAGGATGGCGATCAGGCGCAGCAGCTCGATGTAGAGCCACACGAGGGTCACCACGAGACCGAAGGCGGCGGTCCAGGCGAACCGCTCGGGCAGGCCGTTGCGGACGCCCTGGTCGATGAAGTCGAAGTCCATCACGAGGGAGTACGCGGCGAGGCCGACCGCGAACAGGCCGATGAGGAACCCGAGCGGGCCGCTGCGCAGGCCGAACTCGCCGCCGACGACGCCCGTCCACATCAGGACCACGTTGATCAGCGAGAAGACCAGGTACCCGCCCATGGCGATCATGAAGATCTTCGCCGACTTGGCCGTGACCCGGACCTTGCCGCTCTTGTAGGCGAACAATGCGACAGCAAAGACGGCGAGGGTCGCGAGCACCGCCTGCGGCACGATGCCGTTCCACCGTCCGGCGAAGACGACGCTGATGCCACCGATGAACAGGCCCTCGAAGGCCGCGTAGCCGAGGATCAGCGCCGGGCTGGGGTTCTTCTTGAACGCGTTGACAAGGCCGAGCACGAGCCCGCCAATGAGCCCGACGATCATGAGCAGGCCGCTGCCGGTGATCCAGCTGACGGCGGCGGTCGCGAGCAGAACGGCGAACATCAGGCCGGTGCGCAGCACGACGTCGTCGTAGGTCATCCGCCGCATCTGGGCGGCGCTCGCCGGCGGCTGGTTGTACATCTGCTCAAGCTGCTCGGGCGTGTACGCCTGCTGCTGGCTGTACTGCTGGCCGTACTGTGTGGTCGCCTGCCCGTACGGACCGGCGCCGTACTGCGGCTGCTGCCCCTGAGGCGGCTGCCACTGCGGGGCTTGCGTCCGACCCCCGGTCTCGTTGAAGGTCGCGTAGCCCCCGCTCTTGAACGCCTCACTGTTCGCGAAGACCGGGTTGTTCCCTGCCATCTCTCTCCTTCGTCGCGATCGCATCGCGGCTCGCGCGGTGCGCCTTTACACCACCTCGTACCAACCTAATGCGTAATGCTCGCGATTCGTTCCCGCAGATCCAGCGGTTATGCGATCTTGACCTCACCGGCTGCCGCCACCACCACCCGCGACGGTGAGAGCGAGGCCGGCGCAGACCCTCCTTGCAGAGCGGGATGATGAACCCGTGACAGAGCGCAACGTCCTCGGTGGCGAGCTGGAGCCGTGCGGAACGGACCCCCTGACCGGGTTCCATCGCGACGGCATGTGCAGCACCGGCCCTCAGGACCTCGGCAGCCACACGATCTGCGCGGTCGTGACGGCCGAGTTCCTGGAGCACCAGCGCAGCATCGGCAACGACCTGTCGACCCCGAGGCCCGAGTACCGCTTCCCCGGGCTCGTGCCGGGTGACCGCTGGTGCGTGACGGCGCTGAACTGGGCCCGGGCGTACAGGGACGGAAAGGCCGCACCTGTGGTTCTCGCTTCGACGAACGAGGCAGTGCTGCAGCTCGTGCCGCTCGAGGCGCTGAAGGAGCATGCCGTTGACGTGCCGAGCGACCCGAGCTCACTTGAGCCATGACCGGGCACGAACCCTCACCGGCATCACTCGTGCATTGGTAATGATGCAGTAGTGCGGACCACAGTCGACCTTCCTCCAGAGGTTTACCGGCGCGCCCGTGAGCTGGCCGAGCAGCGCGGTCAGTCCCTGTCCGCGGTGATCGCGGATCTGACCATCCGCGGTTTGGCCCAGCTGGACACGACAGTGACGCTTGCGACCGACGAGCGATCCGGGCTACCCGTCCTGTCCATCGGTCGCCCGGTCACGGCGGAGGACGTGGCGGCAGCATTGGACGATGAGTGACCGCCTTCATCCTCGGTGCGAACGTGCTCATCGCCCTGACGGTCGCCGAGCACGAGCACCACGGGCGCGCGAGCGATTGGCTTTCCGGCGTCGATGCGTTCGCCGTTGGACCGCTCCCCCATCCGCCGGCACCGGCAGGTCACCGACACCTACCTGGCCGGCTTGGCCACGGCTCATGGCGGGCGCCTCGCCACACTTGGACGCCGCCCTGGCCGGACGACACCCCGATGCGTGCCTGCTGGTACCTGAGTGCTGACCACCTGCGGAGAGTGCCCTCGGTGGGACTCGAACCCACAACGCAGCGATTTTAAGTCGCCTGCCTCTGCCGATTGGGCTACGAGGGCCGAACATCGACGATCAGATTACTGACGATCAGATCACCGAGGCGAGACCGCGAGTGACCGCGCACGCAACAGCACGTCGTCCAGCATCTGCTCCGTCAGTCGACCGGTGAACGTGTTCTGCTGGCTCACGTGGAAGCAGCCGAGCAGGACGACGGTCCCGCCGTCCTGCCGATGGAGCGTCGCCTCGGCCCCGTGCCCGAACCTCGGCTTCGGCCTCGGCACCTGCCAGCCGGCACGCCGCGCGGCAGCGAGAGCGGCGTCCCAGGCGAATCCGCCGAGGGCCACCATCACGCGGACCTCCGGCATGAGCTCGAGCTCCTGGTCCAGCCATGGGGCGCAGGTGTCGCGTTCCTCCGGCAGCGGCTTGTTGTCCGGCGGGGCACAGCGCACCGGGGCGGCCACACGAATGTCCTTCAGCTGCAGGCCGTCACCGGCGCTGACGCTGGTTGCCTGGTTGGCGAAACCCGCGCGGTGCAGCGCGGCGAAGATCCAGTCACCCGAGCGGTCGCCTGTGAACACCCGGCCGGTCCTGTTGCCGCCATTGGCCGCCGGTGCCAGCCCGACGACCACCACGCGCGCGTCCGCGTCCCCGAAACCCGTCACCGGACGGCCCCAGTAGGGCTCGTCGGCGAACGCCCGGCGCTTCGTGACGGCGACGTGCTCGCGCCACGCGACGAGCCGCGGGCAGGCGCGGCACACCGACACCCTTGCGTCCAGCGTCGCGATGTCACGGCTCGAACCCGACAGCCGGACGACGTCACGCACGTCGTTTGCCCGCGGCGTCCGGGGGCGTGCTGGGTCGCCGGGCCAGCCGGTGCCGGGCGGTACCGGGGACGGGAACGGCTGGCCGGTGAGCGGGTGCGGCAGCAGTTCGCCCGCGGAGCGACGCGGTCCCGTCTGCGGTTGCGTCACGGTAGGCCCCCACCATGAGTGGTGATCATGAAACTCCGGTTCAGTGTGGACGCTCGGGCGGCGTGAGTGCAGCCATGGATGCAGCCATGGATGCAGCATCGGCGTCGTGAGCATGACACTTTTCCTGCACCCACCGCTGCACCGACGGCCGGCTGGGCAGCCCTCCCCTCAACCAACCACGGGCGTGGATCCCGACCAACTGCCCACGGGCTCGACGGTCGCCGGGAGGATGAGCGTCGCGGCGGCCACGGATGTCCAGTGGACCCTCCCCAACCGGGACCGCAGGTGATCGTGGCGGCAGGGGCTATCAGGCTGGCTGCCGCATAACGCTGCCTGCATCACCATGCCTGCATCGGCGCATCTTGATGCTACGATGACGGACATGCGGACGACGGTGAACATGGATGACGACGTCGCCGCGGAGATCGCACGACTCCGCCGCGAGGAGGGCCTCGGGCTGAGCGAGGCGCTGAACCTGCTGGCCCGTCGGGGACTGATGGCCGGACGTACATCGACTCCGCGCTTCCGGCAGCGGTCCGTCGACCTCGGTGCCCGAGTCGACGTCACGAACATCGGCGATGTTCTCGACCTGCTCGACGAGGACGGTTGACGTCGACGTGATAGTCGACGCCAACGTGCTGCTCTACGCGGTCGACCGGTCCTCGGCGCACCATGACGCCGCAGTTTCGTGGGTGGAGTCGGCTCTCAACGGCCTGACCCGGGTCGGCTTTCCGGTGCAGACCTTGTCCGCATTCATGCGGCTCGCTACCCACCCAAGGATCATGCGGAACCCCCTGTCTGCCCCGGACGCCGCCGCCTTCGTTCGGGCGTGGCTCGCACCCGCAGTGTCGTGGGTGCCGGCGACCGGTGAAGTGACGTGGACGATTGTGGAGACGCTGGTCCGCCGTCATGCGGTCACCGGAAATCTTCTGCCCGACGCCATGCTGGCTGCAACGGCGATCGAGCACGGTGTGCCGGTGGTCAGCGCCGACTCCGACTTCGCGCGGTTCGACGGCGTCTCGTGGATCAACCCGCTACAGGCCCAGTCGCGGTGACACCCCTCCCCCACCACAGGAGCTGGTCATGCCGCGGCCACCTGGGGGACACCGCCGCACATCATCGTTGCCGCACCAGTGCAGCCATCGATGCAGCATCGGCGTCGTGAGCACGACACTTTTCCTGCACGGACGGCTGCACCGACGGCCGGCCCAGCACAGCCGAGCCCGCAACGACAGGAGTTGATCAACTGCAAACCCCCGTAGGCGGAGGCCGGAGGCTGGTGGTCGGCGCCACGTAGCATCCGGTCATGGCTCGCTACCTCGACGTGCACCCGGTCAACCCGCAGCCACGGACCATCGCCCAGGCGGCCGAGATCATCCGGTCGGGCGGCCTGATCGCCTACCCGACGGACTCGTGCTTCGCGCTCGGCTGCCGGATCGGCAACGCCGAGGGAAAGGAGCGGATCGCCGCCATCCGGCACCTGGACGACAAGCACCACTACACCCTGGTGTGCCGGGACTTCGCCCAGCTCGGTCAGCTCGTACACGTGAGCAACAACGTGTTTCGCCAGATCAAGGCCGCGACGCCGGGCAGCTACACCTTCATCCTGCCTGCGACCAGGGAGGTGCCGCGGCGGCTGCTGCATCCGAAGAAGAGGACGGTCGGGGTGCGCATCCCGGACCACGTCGTGGCCCAGGCGCTGCTGACCGAGCTCGGTGAACCGATCCTGTCGAGCACACTGCTGATGCCGGGCGAGGAGGACCCGCTGACCCAGGGCTGGGAGGTCAAGGAGCGGCTCGACAACGTCGTGGACGCGGTGCTGGACGGCGACGAGACCGGTTCGGTGCCGACCACCGTCGTGGACTTCTCGGACGGCGCCCCGGACGTCGTGCGTGTCGGCGCCGGTGACCCGTCGCCGTTCCGGTGAATTCCTGCGCACATCGCCGCACGGACGCGCGACAATGTGCGCAGGAGGTGGTGGCACTGTCCGTAACTGTGCGGGAAGTTCTGGCCCGCCACGATGTGTCGCTGACCGAGGCAGAGGTGGCGGAGACGCTCGAACGCGCGCTGGAGTCAGTGCCCGCGCCGACCGCGCTCCCACTGAGCGCGGTGGAGGTCGGATACCTCTCGGAGCACGCGGGGCCGGAAGCTGCCGAAGTCATCGGCGCTTGGGAGCCCGCCGAAGACTCTCGCGACCGATCAGGCGCTGTGGCCGGGGCCGCCGCGAGGCTGCTGGGCGCAACACTTGGCATTCACGATGTGGCGAAGCGGCTTGGTGTCGATCGGTCGCGGATCTCTCACCGCATCTCGGCCGACGCGCTGTACAGCTTCACCGTCGGCAGCTCCCGTCGCCGGCGCATCCCGGCATGGCAGGTCACGTCTGCTGGGCTCTTGCCCCGCCTTGAGGTTGTTGTGCCGGCAATCCCTGCCGGAGCGCACCCGATCGACGTCGAAGCGCTGATGACGACGGGGCAAGACGAGCTGGGTGGCCGCACGCCGGTAGAGCACCTCGCCGGTGGTGGCGACCCTCAACCGGTCGTTGACCTTGTCGAAGCACTCGGCCGGTGGCGACGTGGGGCGTGCGCAACGGCGCATCGGCCGCGCTCGCGAGCGCGCCGCGCCCGACGTGCCAGGCGTGGGCTCGCGCGATTCATGCCCGATGGCCTGAGCTCGATGGCCTCTACGCACCCTCCACCATGACGGGCGAGGCCACGATCGTGCTGTGGGAACCCGCCGAGGACTCGATGCTGGAGCTACCGGACTTCAGTAGGCCGTTGGGCCACCCACTCGTCTGGAGCGTCGCACGGAATGCCGCGACGAAGATCGGTTACCGGATTCTTTGAATCGTCCCGAGTCGCTCATTCGCTACTGGAGGACCCTCCGTGCAACTCTGCGGCGGTGCGGTGCCGTTCTTCGAGCTTTGGGCCGGCTGCCGGACGGCCATCGTCCTGCCGTACTGCTGCGCCACTCGCTCGATCTGGACCTCACGCAATCCGCTCTTTGCTCGGCCTAAACCCGGCACCGTGAAGAGCCAGACCGCGCGCAGCTTGTCGAAACTACGCGACATGCTCTCCGACGACTTGCGAACTGCGAGAGGGATCGGTCATGACTGACAATCAAGGACTGCTCCAGCTTGCTGCCAAGCGGCGCTCGCCGCGCCGGTGCCGTGACAGCGATCGGCGCGGTGGTCCTCGAGACCCAAATCGCGGAAGGGGCCGGTTCCGCGCATGCTCACCTCCTGAATCGAGATCGACCTTGCCTCCGGCTGAGACCCTCGACGTTCCGGCCGAACCGATGCCCGGGGGTCCCTTGGATCCAAGCGCATTGGGCCCGACTGACTGATGGGCTGATGGACGGCACTGACGTGTGCCTGCTTACGCCTTCTCCGTCATTCGCTCATGGTTATAGAGACGTTAGCAAGATTGATGGCCGCCACTGACTTACTTTGCTACCTTCAGCGGTACTTGGGGGCGGGGGCTCCCATTGAACAGGGAGGCAGCCATGAAGCCTTTAGCGCGTCGCGTCGCCGCAGCCGCGTTGTTTGTACCACTGTTGATGCTGGCTTCAGCGATTCCAGCCGCCGCTTGGGTGACCGAAGGCACCAAGTCGTGCACTTCATCGCAGACCTCGTGGGCCTTGGGCGATGGAACGCTGTGGGTTTACGTCTGGGGACCAGGAAAAACCGGTCAGACACCGAAATCCACCTACTCCTCGGGCCGCCACACTGTGGTGGCCCAGGGAATCAACGGTGGCGGCAAGTGGAAGGTCGAGATCACCGGGGCCGCGTACCAGGGCTACGCATACTGCAGCAACGCCAACTAGATCGGCAACGCTGTGGAGAAGCAACGACACCGCCCCCTGCGTAGCGGCTCGGCAATCGCATTGGTTGCGATTCTGCTCACTGTTGCCTGCACGTCCGGAGACGGTTCGCCGCAGAGAGGCGCGACGAGCGCGACGTCATCAGGCGCGACCGGCACGGACGCGAGCCAGGCTCCGCTGAGCAGAGCCCAGGAATTCCGTGCCCTGACCGAATATGTCAACAACATGATCGACTGCCTGGAGGCGGACGGTATCAAGATGCGCAAGGCGCCCGACGGGCTCGGCTTCGAACCGGATCCGGCTTACCCGCAGGGTGAAGGCGCTGGACAGTCCTTCACCGAGTGCAACGAGGAGAACGGGCCCCCACCTGAGCCCCGGCCACTGACGGCGGAGGAGTGGTCCGCTGCCTATCCCGAAGCGGAACGGCAGTCTCGGTGTCTTGAGCAGAACGGCTTTCCGGTACCTGAGCTGCCGAGCAGGGAAACCTGGGTTCAAGACATGGTGACCGGAAGCAAGGACAGCTACTACGCATTCAGCGAGATCTCTCCCGACCAGATTCCATCGGCACAGCGCGCCTGCCCGGCTAAGGACGTGGTGCAGATTCTGGCTGAGGCGGAGACCGGTGGTTGACCTGGCGCGACGTCAACAAGGCAGGGTGGAAGGCGTGCTCGAACGTCGAACACGCGCGCAGCTGGTAACCCGGTCAGTGGTGGTCATCGTAGTCGCGGCCATGGTCTTCGCCGCTGGCTGGTGGGCCGGCCGCACCGCGCTGGACCCTCCCCGTGACCCTCTCGCGGCTCCCTCCACCGTCATGTACACCGTGCAGCGAGGAGTCGTCGAGGACTCCTTCCCGATGACGGTCACAGCTCGGTGGCCGGTGACGACCACTGTTTCGTCCCCGGTCGCCGGCGTCGTCACCGCCGTCATGAAGGCGGCCGGTGCGAAAGTGGCAGAGGGCGACTCGCCGCTGACCGTGGACCTCCAACCGGTAGTGCTCGTGACCGGGAGCGTCCCGATGTTCAGAGATCTGGCCCTCGGCATCAAAGGCCCTGACGTCGCCCAGCTGCAACGCTTCCTCAGCCGCAAAGGCTTCTATCGCGGATCGGTCGACGGCACGTACTCGCGCTTGACCCGGGCCGCCGTACTGCGTTGGCAGCGGTCTATCGGACTGGAACGGACGGGCAGCGTGCCGGCCTCCGCGCTGGTGTTCGTCCCTGCACTGCCGGTCACCGTCAGGCCTGTGGTCTCCGTCGGAGATCGAATCGCCGCGGGTGATGCCCTGTATGAGGTGCTGGCTAGCGCACCCAGCTTCTCGGCCCTTGTGGCACAGGATCAACTCGCCCTGCTGACCCCCGAGGTGACCGTGCGAATCGACGGCCCCGATGGGCGGCGATGGAACGCGGTCGCGGCCACCACGGAGAAGTCGGACACCGATGAGATCCGGGTGACGCTCACAGGCCGCACGGGTAAGCCCGTCTGCGGGGAGGATTGCGATCTCCTGCCGGTCGCGGACAACGAGTCCCGGTGGCAGGCCCGGGCGCTGACCGTCCCGCAACAGGAAGGTCCTCAGCTACCTGTAGGAGCGATCAAGGCTCGGCCGGACACGTCGAACTACGTCCTGATGGCGGACGGCAGTCAACGCGACGTCACCGTGCTGGCCTCCGCCCGGGGACTCGCGGTGGTCAATGGCGTGGACGAAGGCGAGCAGGTCCGCATCCCGCAGACCGAGCAGTAGGAGCCGGCATTGCTCGAGGTCAACGACTGCACCTTCGCCTATCC
>JASBSH010000076.1 GCA_030149025.1 Actinomycetales bacterium
ACACGATCGAGGCCTTCACGAAGATCGCCGACGGCGAGTACGACCACGACGCCGAGCAGGCCTTCTTCATGTGCGGCGGCCTCGCCGACGTCGAGCGCAACTGGGACCGCATCCAGAAGGAGACCGGCGCCAAGTAGCAAGCCGGTAGACAATCAGCAGGACGGCGTCAGGTCACCGACGTGATGAGCGATCCCGCCCCGCACACCATGCCGCACCACGCACACCAAACCGCACCACGCACACCATTCCGCACCACTCCGATCGATGGAGGAGCCTTCGTGGCCGAACTGCAGGTAGAGCTGGTCGCAGCCGACCGCAAGGTCTGGTCCGGCGAGGCTTCGCTGGTCGTCGCGCGCAGCACGGAGGGTGAGCTCGGGGTCATGCCCGGGCACACCCCGCTGCTCGGAGTGCTCGTCGAGGGGGAGGTGCGGGTGACGCCGGCGTCCGGGCAGGTCGTCACCGCGCACGTCGACGGCGGCTTCCTGTCGGTCGAGCACGACCGCGTGGTCGTCGTCGCCGAGTCGCTGGCCATCGGGGAGGCCGCTGCCGCACGGTCTCGGGCCTGAGCGCGGGGACGCGGTGGGCAACCTGACCGTCCCCGTCTGGGTCGTCGCCGCCGTCGCTGCCGCGCTCGTCGCAGTGGTGGTCGTCTTCACCGCGAGACGCCTCGTCCTGAGCCGCTCGAGGGGCTCCTTCGACTGCTCGTTCCGGCGACGCGTCGACGTCGGGGAGGGTGGCTGGGTCAGCGGTGTCGCGAGCTACGGCCCCGGTGAGCTGCGCTGGTACCGGATGTTCTCCCTCCGCCTGCGGCCGTCACACGTCTGGCAAAGAAGTGACATGAGTCTCAAGGAGTTCCGGGCCCCACAGGGCGGAGAGGTCTACGCCGTCCTGCCTGGGGCCGTCGTCGTCACGTGCGTGCTCGGGTCGGGCGAGATGCAGCTGGCGATGAGCTCCGAGGCGTACACCGGGTTCGCGTCCTGGATCGAGGCGGCTCCGCCCGGCCAGCACGCACGGGTCACGTAGCGTCGCGGCCGCCACCGGGCTGCCAGAGCACGTCGCCCACCTCGCGGTTCGCGTAGCGAGCGAGCACGAACAGCAGGTCCGACAACCGGTTGAGGTACTTGGCCGCCAGCAGGTTCACCCCGCCTTCCAGTGACGTGCCGTACTCCTCGATCGCCGCCCAGACGGAGCGCTCGGCCCGACGCACTACGGTTCGCGCCTGGTGGAGGTACGCGGCGCCAGGGGTACCGCCGGCCAGGACGAAGGTGGTGAGCTTCGACAGGTTCTCGTTGTAGTGGTCGACGGCCTTCTCCAGCTCGTCGACCCAGCGTTCCTGCACCCGGAGCGGCTCGTACTTGTACTCCGTCGCGAGCGGTAGGCAGAGGTCCGCGCCGACGTCGAACAGGTCGTTCTGCACCCGCCGCAGGAGCGCGACGACCTCGTTGTCCAGACCGCCCAGCGTGATCGCCAGCCCGATCACCGCACCGGCCTCGTCGGCGTCCGCGTAGGCCTGCAGGCGTGAGTCCGTCTTCCGGGTACGGGAGAAGTCCCCGAGCCCGGTCGTCCCGTCGTCGCCGGTGCCCGTGTAGATGCGTGTGATCCTGACTGGCATGGGCCGAGCCTAGTGCGAGGCACTCCCGGCCCCCGACCACGCAGCGCCTCCCTACGATGGCAGGAATGGAGGTGCTGCGGGTAACGGGTGGTGCCCGCCTGCAGGGCGACGTGCAGGTGCACGGCGCCAAGAACAGCGTCCTCAAGCTGATGGCCGCCAGCCTGCTGGCCACGGGCCGCACCACGTTGCTCGACGTCCCGGACATCGTCGACGTGCGAATCATGGTCGCGCTGCTGGACAGGCTCGGCTGCACCGTGAAGCACGACCGGGCCTCCCGCCGCCTCGACATCGACGTGCCGGACGAGCCGGGGCACCGCGCGGACTACGAGCTGGTGCGGGCGATGCGTGCGTCGGTCAGCGTGCTGGGCCCGCTGGTCGCACGCACCGGGTCGGCGGAGGTGGCGATGCCGGGCGGTGACGCCATCGGCTCACGAGGCCTGGACCTCCACATCGACGGGCTGCAGGCGCTCGGCGCGCGCGTCGAGGTTCGGCACGGGTACGTGCTCGCGCAGGCCCGGGACGGCCTGGTCGGCGCGACGATCCCGCTCGCCTTCCCCTCGGTCGGCGCCACGGAGAACCTGCTGATGGCCGCCGTCCGAGCCCGTGGACGCACCGTCATCGACAACGCCGCCCGTGAGCCCGAGATCGCCGACCTGGCTTCGATGCTCGGTCGGATGGGGGCACGCGTCGAGGGCATCGGGACGACCCGTCTCGTCGTGGACGGGGTGGACCATCTGGACGCCGTCACGCACTCGGTCGTCGCCGACCGGATCGTGGCGGGTACGTGGTGCTTCGCCGCGGCGATGACGCGCGGTGACGTGCATGTGGTCGGTGCCAGGGCCGAGGACCTGCGGATGCCGCTGGACAAGCTGCGGCTGGCGGGTGCCGAGGTCGAGCCGACCGACCGAGTGGTGAGGGTCGTCGGTCCGAGACGTCCGAGGGCGATCGACGTGGCCACGCTCCCGTATCCAGGGTTCCCCACCGACCTGCAGCCGTTCGTCCTGGCCATGAACTGCGTGGCGGAGGGGTCGGCGGTGGTCACCGAGAACCTGTTCGAGTCGAGGTTCCGGTTCGCCCACGAGCTGCAACGGCTCAGGGCCGACGTCGTCGTCGAGGGCCACCACGTCCTCGTCCGGGGACGCAACCGGCTCTCCGGCGCCCCGGTGGAGGCGAGCGACATCCGCGCCGGGGCCGGACTGGTGCTGGCCGGGCTCGTGGCCGACGGCGTCACGGAGGTCCGGGGCGTCGGGCACATCGACCGCGGTTACGAGAACGTGGTGGGGGACCTGCGCAGTCTGGGAGCGCAGATCGAG